>CAZVUF010000099.1:0-9280 GCA_964629355.1 uncultured Pirellulales bacterium
GTGGTGGAACCGGCTGGGGGGGAGACCGGTGAACCACACTGCCTCGCCGAGGTTTGTAAGCTGCTAAAAGCAGCATCATTTCACTGTGTTGAGGAACAATGGTCGGAACTTAATATATTACAAATAACTTGTCAAAGACATACTTGGTAAATTTCCCCTTCGCAGGCACGTACCCCATTTTGTGGTACTGTCTTAACTTATTTAGTATACAAGCTTTGACAATAAAATGCAAGTTTAAAATCCCTTTTTTTTTATGTTTTTTTATGTTTTGCACACCATTTAGGTGTCGTTTAGAAAATAAAAAGCTGTCTTTACGTTCATGGAGGCCTTGTTAATTAATACGTACGGAACCGGTTTTAGGTTTTACCGGCGATAATTTTGGAAAGTACCTGCATAGCGCTGAGATATTGGGATTGCCGGCGGTGTTCATGTTTGGCTCTTAGGATACAGGGCCAAGCCGGTTTCGGTGTGGTTAACTACCCGGATAAATGCCTGTTTATCTCCCTTTTGGATGAGGTACTTGTTGTCAGACCAATTTTGTAGTCATAATGGGTCTCCTTGCTAAGGGAGACACTTATTATCAAGGGAAAATTAAACTTGCCGTTAAGCCCTCATTATACAGCTCAGCGATATCTTTTTCTGACAATGCTTCGTTGAATATCATTATATCGTCCAAAGCACCGCTCAGCATTTCTGTTCTCTCGGCCCATCCAATGGTCAATGGAGCAGCCGCATTGGGAATCTGTATAGTATTCACTACGCTGCCATCGGGATTACCTTGTCTATAGAAAGTATATGTGTTTCCTTTCCGCGTCATAGCTATGAAATACCATGTTCCTGTTTGAGCAACCCATGTATTTCCTCTAAGTATGTATCCTCCAAGAGGATATGGATTAGGGCCATTTATATGAAATACGGTCTGTTTATCTCTTGAGAGATAAGAAAGTATCCACTTGTTTCTTTCTCCAGGCCCTTCATCCTGGCCGATAAAAGAGTTCCAGATTGAACTAAACGAATTGAATTTGACCCACAGACTGATAGTAAAGTCACCGCTGAATGTCCATTCATCCCGGTCAGCTACTATTATATAGTCATTGATACCATTAAAATTCAAGGCCCCGTTGATTGTGCCGGGGGTACTCATAGATGCAGTATAGCGTTGTGCAATTCCATTATTGTACATGCCGCTGCTATCCATCACAATGCTATTAGCAGCATTGTCGTCCATCTTCCAATGGGCAATTGATGGCTTATAAGGACTTTCGCATGTCACAATCTCGGCACTCGCTGCTGCCAGCCCTGTTTCATCGCTGTCAATAGTTACAGAATTAGTAATCGTCGTACCTGGGGCTACGCCTTGATTCACTTGAGCCACCAGATTTAGGCAGGCACCTGGGAACCCTGCTGGCAGAGAGGGATAGGACCATATATAGGTATGCGTAATAAGGTCATATTGTCCAAACACACCATCGCCGTCAGCCATTATAAAGCTCACCTCCTCCGGGAGGGTGTCAACGATAGACACATTGGTTGCGCTATAATCATTACCCTTATTATCGAAGCAAATACTATAAATGATAGTGTCACCTACAGCCACGCACTCACCCTTGCTGTCGGCACTCTGTTCAACAGCACATTTAATAATATTCTTGCTCAGATTAAGGGGATTGTAGCTGGTAGCTTCTTTGGCAGTGGTAACATCAACACTCGCTACTGCTTGTCCTGTTTCAACGCTGTCAATAGTCACAGAATTGGTGATCGTCGTACCTGGGGCTACGTCTTGATTCACTTGAACCACCAGTTCCAGACAAGTACTCTGGAACCCCGCTGACAGAGAGGGATAGGACCATATATAGGTATGCGTAATAGGGTCATATTGTCCGAACTCGTCATCACCGTCAGCCATTATAAAGCTCACCTCATCCGGGAGGGTATCAACGATAGATACGTTGGTTACAGTATAGTCGTTTTCCATGTTATCAAAACAAATACCGTAGATGATAGTATCTCCTACAACTACACGCTCCGACTTGCCACCGGTATTCTCTTCAACAGCGCCTTTAATAATGTTTTTGCTCAGATTAAGGGGGTTGTAGCTAATAGCTTCTTTTGCTATTGTAACATCAACACTCGCTATTACTGGTACTGTTTCATTGCTCTCAATAGTCGCAGAATTTGTGATCGTTGTACCTGGGATTGTATCTTGATTAACTTGCACCGCTAACTTCAAACAAACGTCTTCTGGGCTTGGCGGCAGAGATGGGTAGGACCATGTATAGGTATGCGTAATAGGGTCATATTGTCCGAACTTGCCATCACCATCAGCCGTTATAAAGCTCACCTCGTCTGGAAGGGTGTCAACAATAGACACATTGGTTACGCTATGCTCATTGTCTTTATTATTGAAGCAAATATTATAAACAATAGTACCACCAATAGGCACAATTTCAACCTCATCCGTTTCAGAGCCAACAATATTCTTGCTCAGATGCAAAGGATTGTAAGTAATGTCTTTTGTTGAAATGGTTAAGCCTGTTGGGTTTCCAATAATAGGGACAACGTCAATTTGATTAAGTGCTGTATCATAGACCTGAAGATTGTCTCCGCCGGGGGCATTGTTCCTGCCGGTGCTTATGTAAACAAAACCAGTGACTGGATCTACCGCAATCCCAAGCACGCCGGCATCCGGCTCCACTTGGATGTCTGCCTCTGTACCTGTCGCTAAGTTGTACTGGGTAAGGTAGTAGTCATTACTTTCGGAGTATTTTCCTCCGAAATAAAGCAGGCCCCTTGTATCATCTATTGCAATACCGACGCAGTTGTGACTGACCGAGATGGTTCTTGCCCGCGACCAATCGGAAGTACGGTAGACTCTAATATAGGCGCTATTGTTAGCTACGTAGAGCAAATCATTGACTGAATCCAGAGCAATCCCGAATGCGGTATCTGTCACTAAAGCAAAGGGTGAGCCAGACACTTCAGTAAGCGTGGCAGTTCTTGCATCCCAGTCGTACACATACAACATCCCTGTGTCTCGGCCAACACAGTACAGCAGCCCCTTTTTATCATCGTATATGATGCCAGCTAAGTTTCCGGCATCTCGTACACTTGTGACCCCTAAACTGGTCATTGTTCTTGCATCGATCAACTGAATATTGCTCGATTCTTCATACGTGACAAATAGAGATTTTGAATCCGAATCAATTGCTATGCCCACGGCACCAATACCATATCGAGGTATACTGTACTCAGCCTGAAAGGTCAACGTACCATCCACTGCAATATCGTATACTTGAATAGGAGTTGGATTGCCATTAATATCGGCAATCAGGTACAGCGACTTTGCACTTGTCGTCCCCGTGACGGCGGTTATCAACATAACTGTTAGCAGGACTATAAAAGGAGTGCTAACCCGACAAACATTTTCTTTAGTGTGATTTGCCATAAGGATTCTCCTCACGAATTTTTTAATAGGTAGTTTTCGTCACAAAACTCACCTCATCCCAGAGGATGTCAACGATAGACATATTGGTTACCCTATAATCATTGTCCTTATTATCGAAACAAATACTATAGGTGATAGTGTCACTTACATCCACACGCTCAACCTTGCTGCTGGCACTCTGTTGAACAGCACCTTTAATAATGTTCTTGCTTAGATTAACGTAGTTGTAAATAATAGCTTTTGTAAACAACATCAACACTCGCTGTTGTCGGCCTTGTTTCATTACTGTCTATAATTGCAGAATTAGTTATAATCGTACCTGGAACTGTATCTGGATCCACCTGCACCATTAACTTTAAGCAATCACCCTGGAATCCTGGAGCCAAAGAGGAGATGGACCATGTATAAGTATGCGTGTTAGGATCATACTGTCCGAATACACCATCGCCATCAGCCGTTACAAAGCTTACTTCATCCGGGAGGGTGTCGATGATAGATACATTTGTCAAGTTGTAAATTTTGTCCGTACTGCCGAAGCAAATATCATAAACAATAGCACCACCTACAGACACGCTTCCATCTTCACCAACCTCAGCCTCGGCAACGCTATTGCTCAAAAATAAGGGGTTGGGGCCGATATCTCTGTTTGGAATGGCAATGCCGGTAGGATCTCCATCAATAGCGATAACGTCAATTTGTTTAAGTTCTGTGTCATAAACCCTAATATTATCTCCGCCAGGTAAGTAGTTCCTGCCTGTGCTAATATACACAAAACCGGTGGCTGGATCCACTGCTATTCCCATCACGCCAGCATCAGGTTCCGTAAGGACGGATCTTTTTGCCCCTGTTGCTAAATTGTACTGGGTTAGATAGTCAATGTATGTATAACCTCCACCGATATACATGAAGCCATTTATGGAATCCACTGCAATACTGACGGTGGTAAAACCAACATCGATAGTATCTACCAGTGACCAATCAGACGTATTGTAAACTCTGATAAAAATCCAATTGCTGGCTACGTAGAGCAAATCGTTAATTTCATCCAAAGCAACTCCGTATGCTCTGGACTCTACCAAAGTGAACGGTGAACCAGGCACAGGAGTAAGTGTGGTGGTTTTTGCATCCCAGTCGAATACATATAACTTTTCTGTGCCTCGGTCAACACAGTAAAGTAAGTGTTTGTCATGGTCATAGACGATACCAGCTAAGCTACTGGCACCTTGGGCTATTGCAGTCCCTGCATCTGTCATTGTTGTTGCATTGATTAACTGAATTATGTCCGAATCAGCATAAGTTACAAACAGGTATTTTGAATCTGAATCAACTGCCAGACCTACGGCCCCCAAACTATGTGAGGGAATATCATACTCACCCTGGAATGACAAAGTACCATCAATGCCAATACTATATGCGTGTAACGGAACTGGTTGTGCGTCTATATCAGCAATTACATATAGCGGTTCTGCGTTTGCTACCTCCGTGACAGCATTTGTGAACACTGCTATTATTAAAACCAGAATGGGAATATTAGGCCTAACAATATTTTTCCCCGTGTTATTGGTCATAAGTAAGCTTCTTCACTTCCTCACAAAGCTCTTAATAGTTTACTTTCAGAGCAAAGCGCATTTTGACCTACAAGTTTTATGCTGCACTTGCATTAGAGGGAATCCGATTCTCGACCTGGTAAAACTTGCCCAAAAAAGAAGGACTGTTTTCACCGCACCTCCTAAAATCTAGTTATAACTATATAAAAATCATATAAATTTGTCAAGAAGAAATGGCCAAAGACCTAATTTACTGTTATAAAATAACATGGCAAACTTATAGGACTTTCCTTGCTTATTTCATTAATTTTTCACGCTTATAAATGCTATACAGCGATCAGGACTATTATCACATAGGCTGAGGTAGAAAACTGGAGGTACTCCAGGGTTTCATAACCTTTTTTCTGTGTTCCTTGCAGAAATCCAGCTTATCGCGGGGAGAACGACTCTAAAGTGGTATAATCGTGGTTGTGGGCTATTAGGAGTAGATATAGGCAAGATAATATTTTTGGTTGTTATCGAAAAGCACAGGCTATGACCTGAAAAAACAAAAAATGCGTCAAAATTCCGGAGTTAATGGCTTGTAGAGCAGCGAAAACTCTCATAGACTAATATCAGAAATTCGTCTTTATTTTATAAAATTTTTAATCTTTTTTGCTTTCTGTGTATTTTATGATAAAGCTATCTGAGAGAATAGAATGTGTTCAACAGACCATTAGACATACATGTGCTCGTGTCGGCAGAGATCCCAGTGAGATAAAGCTTGTGGTTGTGACAAAGTCCGCAACCATTGAGGCTATTAAGGAGGTTGTTCGTCTGGGTTTTGTAGATCTTGGTGAGAATCGGGCTCAGCAGCTAAAGAGGGTCTTTGAACAGGTGTCAGAATGTTTGCAGCAGGCACAGGGCGAACCGAACATCCCAAAAGAGGTTCGTTGGCATATGATTGGTCATCTGCAGCGTAATAAGGTTCAGCAGGTTTTGCCCATCGCTTCTCTTATACATTCGGTGGATACACTTCGACTGGCCGAAGAGATAAACAACTCAGCGGCAAAGCTGAATTTACAACCTAAAGTGCTTCTGCAGGTAAATACATCCAACGAGCCACAGAAATATGGTGTCCCTGTAGGAGCAGCTATTCATTTAGCTGAGCAGATAGAAACACTGCCGAATCTGAAGTTAATCGGGCTTATGACAATGGCACCACTGACACTTAACAAAGACGTTATTCGGGAATGTTTTGTTCGAGCAAGAGATTTGTTTATTGAGATGCGCGGAGAGAAAATAGTCGGGTCGCAATTTACTGAGCTGAGCATGGGCATGAGCTCGGACTACGAAATAGCCATCGAGGAAGGCGCAACTATCCTCCGCATCGGCTCGGCAATATTCGCTGGCTAACTTAGTTAACAACAATTTCAATATATTATATATCTTACATGGTGTTTGTGCTCTACTTTCCTATCCTATGCCCACAAAAAGCGCAAAAAGCGCAAAGTACCACGCCTAATAAGCCGAAATAAATCTTTGCCGATAATCGCATAACGTATGTATATAGACCGTCCTATAACACAAGGTAAATGAAAATGGGAAAAGCAGCATTATCAAGAAATACTAATGTGCTAAAAGGTTTTACCGATGTTCTTTATCTAACAAATACGGGTCACATGCCTGCTGAGGTAAAACGACTATTAAGGCAGAATAAGCTTTCCTCTCTGATATTACCCATAAATAAATTCCCCCAGATACGTGATCGAGTTGACCTCATAGGAACCGTAATTATCGATGCGGACGAACTGGACATGTCACAGCAGCAGATACTGGCCAGAATAATAGAATCCCTTGAGATGGAAGGCATCGGCGTGATTATGCTCACGAACCGTAATGAAACGCCTATAAGAAGCTTTTCCCTGGCGCCGGCAAACAGTAGTTTCTCCAGGGCCAATGCTGCCGAGTTCATTAACACAGATGAATTGTGGATTAACATCAGCCTTA
Organism: uncultured Pirellulales bacterium; assembly: GCA_964629355.1. Classification (GTDB taxonomy): domain Bacteria; phylum Planctomycetota; class Phycisphaerae; order Sedimentisphaerales; family Anaerobacaceae; genus CAZVUF01. Next base: position 6,982 of record CAZVUF010000099.1, read on the forward strand.
ATCTTGCGTGCCGTAAAAAAAGTTCCGGCATGGCAGTGAAACCTGCGGTTCCGATAAATCATATGGAATCTATGAGCAAAAGTTCATTGGGACAGCAGCTTCAAATGGCCGGTACATTAGTTGATAACCTTGCAGAGCAGCTTCGTATGGCCGGTAGAGTACAGCGTGACTTCCTGCCGGCTCAACTGCCGAATTGCGACGAATTACAGTGGGCTACAATTTTCCTGCCGGCAGAGTGGGTCTCTGGTGATATTTACGATGTTGAACGAATCGATGAGCAGCACTTCGGCTTTTATGTAGCTGATGCTGTCGGTCATGCAATGCCGGCAGCGCTCCTGACCATCTTTGTCAAGCAGGCTCTGATTATGCGCGAGACCTATGAGAATAAGTATAAGATTTTTTCGCCGGCGGAAGTTATGGAGAATCTCAATGTTAAACTGACAAATCAGAAACTCTCTGGTTACCAGTTCGCTACATGTTGCTATTGTTTGTTGAATATAAAAACACTGCAGTTGACTTTCGCTCGTGCCGGACATCCCTATCCGGTTCTTATCCGTCCCGGCAAGCAGCCTGAGCAGTTGGAACTACGAGGCTCGCTGCTCGGAGTTTTTGAACATACCGACTATATTCAGCAAATCATCCAGCTTCAACCCGGTGATAAGTTATTGCTGTACTCTGACGGAGCTGAGCCCTTTATCGGCAGGTTCGACGACTTGACCGGCTTCCATTTTAACGAACAGTTTCTCAAGATAGCTGATCTGCCTGTCGTTGAGATGATGGATAGATTGAACTCATTAACACATAATCAAACAGTCAAACCAGCTGAGGTTGATGATATTACAGCGGTCGGCCTGCAGATATTTTGACATTATAGGTAATCGGGATATCTGGGTATTAGTACACCGTTTCATAAGTTCCTCGACTAAATTTGGATTCCTGGTCGAGTTGTTTTCCTGATTATTTGTGCTACTCCGCGAAGTATGCTATGTAAAACAAGCCCCCTGATGGTCTGATTTACCGGGCCTTGGCAACCTTATACTCTTGTTCTTTGCCGTATTTACTTGCAGCCTCTTTTTTGATGTGGTCCATGATAGGGGCAAAGTGAACAGCCGGCTCGATTCGTTTTTTCTTTGTTTTGGCCTCAGGATATACAATCTTTAGAATTTTGTCTTTTTCCCACTCTTTAGGCTCAATTTCAAATCGCATTGAAAACCCATACCTGGAAAGGACATCAAGATTCGGAACCGGATATGACTGGGTTATTGTTGTATCATATTTAGTTAAAGAAGGAGTTATGCACGGTGTAATAAAGCCGTTTTCCAGACCTATATCAAAGTTTCTCTTTTTGATGTCAACAAATAATATATCACCTGAGAACCATAGTCCCCTCATCTGCTTGGCTGCACGCCTTGCTGTGTTGGCTGATTGGATGCCAAGTTTTGCAAGCTCTTGAGTAAGAGCCAACGTCACAGCTTCGTTGTATTCATGCTCGTCATCTTGAAGAGCCATCACAGCAATATGGGTTCCAAAGACATTTGAAAAAGTGTCCTCCCACGAAAATGCAGATGGGAACTCAGGACAAAAACCAACACTTTTATAGCCGAACCATGTAAGGATTTCATGCCAGATGCTCTCAGAGTAGGCAAAATATGGCCCCAGTTTAATGGCGATATTATGAGCAGTAATTTCTTTTTGTTTCTCTGAGAGGACTTTCCAGTATGCCGGATAGACGATTTGTACATGATAAATTGATGGTGTTTTCGTTTTGAATTTGAATTCGGTTTTATTTTTCATAAGGTTAACAAAGGTCTTTTCTGTAAGAAATGCTGTCCAGTCAATGAGTTTGCGTACGTGAGCGATGTCGATATGTCCAGCTTTGCAGGTATATACTATGCCGTTTTTTTCAAATATACTGGGTCTGTACGAATGTGGTCCCAAATCTTCAGGTCCCAGAAAATTCGTTAAAATCGTTGAGCTGGCGTATGATGCCAGCCGAGCCTGCGGAGCGATTTTTTTATTTTTTGAATTGAGGGATTTTGCCTCGATTGCACCATCGCCAAGGATAATGATAAAAAGGCAGAACAATAAAGCACTACCAATTTTTTTAAAAGAATAATACATCACTTCTCTTCTCTTCTCTCCTCTCCTATAGAAATTTAAGGTTGAGCCTTTAATGGATTATCGGACACAAATACCTGTAAGGGCCTCCATTTATAACCGTCCGCTATTTTAAGTATAATATATTTTTTCTCTTTCTCAAAATAGAATATCTTCTGTTCCCCTCCCCGCTCCGCCGTGA
>CAZVUF010000100.1:0-9251 GCA_964629355.1 uncultured Pirellulales bacterium
CACTACGTATGTATATACTTCGTGCTCAGCGCCGGCAGGAGTAAAGGCCAGTGTGCCAACGCCATCAGCCGCGGTGGCTTGGACATAGTAACGCAGCACCGTACCTGGCGCATAAGGCTGCAGGAGGATAGTAAAGTGTGTATCGACAGTTTCACTGTCCTGCGCCATCGGCAGAGCAGTAAACGGCCCATAGGAACTTTCTGATAAAAACAACTGAATGTCGGCAATCGGTACGGTTTGGCTAATCTGGGCGGTAATCACCAGAGACTGCCCTGCTTGTTCTCCGCTTAGGGATGCCTTACGGCACTGGATCACATCATAATCAACAGACAGAATATCGGGAATAGGCCGCTCAAACGTACGATTGCTAAGCAGGACGGCGCGACGAGTTTTTACAAAGTTTTTCAACTCGGTTATACCATTAAAGAACGCTTGTGTGGTAGAAAGTTTCTTGTTATCTATTTGCACCTCTTGCTCAATAAGGGCTTTGTATGCGTCAATCTTGGGCCACAGAGTGTCTTCCGTCAAAAAGGAATTCAGAATGGTCCGCACATGGGCCAGATAGCGTTGTCGGTACTGGTTAATAGCCATCAAACGGTACATTAGAGGCACAACTGGGTCATCAGCTCGGTAAAACAGAGACCAGCCCGTCGTACCGCTGGCTCGCATACACGAATTTCCGTCGTATTGTATCAGGTGTATCCGGCCTGTTTCCGGCTCATAATAGATATAGTAGTCACTGCCGCGCTTCCATATGTATCCATCGTCATCGTGGAAGACAATCTCAAACGCACACAACCACAGGGCCCTATCCACATTAAGCACCGCCTCAAGCGCATCAGGCAATTGATCCAGGACTGTGTTATTCAACACATCGCATGTGTGAATCAGACTGGCCCAGGGATCGTCTTGCTTGGTGCTCTTCAGTTCATAAACCTGCTCGTATATTGTCGAATCACTACCTTGCCACGTCAGTGCCGCGCTGCCGTCCCCAAAACCCCCGCCCCCACCACCGGGCTCAGCCAGAGTAAGGTCGTTTTGATCCGGCAATGGTCGTCCTCCACCACCGGGCGTTTGGTCTCCACCGGGTGTCTGGCCACCACCATCAGGTATTTGGCCGCCACCCCACATACCCATTATACCTTCAGCACGCCACCGTGTGCCATCATTGCTCGGGAACCAGTCTTCAATAAATTCGGCGTTGAGCTGCTGGACATTTGCATAAATGCCCCAGTTCTCTCCGTTGATGACCAATTTTACGAAGTTAGCCTTGGCACTGGGAATCTGTCGGCGGCAAGTGTTAGAATAGAGCACCTCACGCATGAAGGTAGGATCCTCCATGCAGTTGATGAGATTGAGCGTCTTATAGCCCATCAGACGCTGGCCTTCGATTGTGTAATCAATCTCAATATTGAAAGATTTCTTTTGTGTATTGCCGGTCATCATGTATGACGTCATGCCTCGAAAACGAACTCCGACACCCTCATAGGTAACACCATCTACAGTCAAAGTGGCAAGGATGTTTTCTTTCGCCTGATAGTTGGAGATCAACTGCTGCCACCAGTCCGGTTGTGAAAACTGCAACTGAAGGGTCCTTAGTATTGTCTCATCGTAGAAGTCCTCTTGAGCAGTGTGGGCTGGTTGGCAAAAAAAGGCTAGCGCAACAAGGACCACAACAATTTTTTTTGCCATTTACAGATCCTATCTAGATCATTGTCTCATGTTGTTCTACCATACTTGAGACGTGCAAATACGAAAAAATCAAAAAGTACCCTATGTTCTACAACTTCTTTTTACATGAAGCACATCCATTTGAATAGTGGCTCAGTTTCAAAAATGGTTACACTCCATTGGTGATTTTTTACCTCTTGAAGTATTTTTCTACTAATCTTATTACCAGTATTATTTAATATTCCATTTTTTACCCTCACAAACGCTTTCGATCAGAGATTCCAACAGAACAAATCTCTATTCAAAGCTACTCCTGCCATCTGAAATATTAGTCTAAATCTATAGGTCAAAGACGTAAAAAAATGAGTTTTTATTGCTACGGCGGGAAAAATCTCGGCAATCACAATAATATGGAAAGGCAGAAAAAAACAAGAAAAACAAATTATACCCCAGTGAGGAAGCCATATTATGCTTCTTCGGTCCCTCGAAGCGCCATATGGTCATGGTTTGCGAAATGTTAGTTTGTTTTACCCTAACTTAAATCGAGGCAATCACAGGGATTTTGCCGCCTCTTTATCAATCAGCCACGTAACCTTATCAAGAACAGGCCAAAGAACGTGGATAGGATATTGCACCTCGTCCGGTTCGCTGGTCAAAACATCCTTCAAAATATCAGCTTTTTCTTTGCCTGAGACCAGCACAGCCAAATGAAACGCAGCACATAAAACAGGATGCGTCAAGGTTACTCTGTTAAGCTTCTCATCCAGGGCATAAACAACAAAGACCAAATGTTCCATGTCAAAGGGTGCATAAGAATCGGAAAACAGCGAGCCGGTATGTCCTTCAATTCCCATCCCCAGCACTATCAAATCAAATTCGGGAACATCATTTACCTTTAAACCAAACACCCTGCGTATTGTTTCTTCATAATGATGGGCAGCAACACTGATATCGCAATACTCTGTCGGTATCCGATGAATATTGTCTTGAGGAATGGCTACCCTGGCCAAGAAGGCATCGGCAGCCAGCTTGTAATTGCTCCACTGCGAATCCGGCGGGACATAACGCTCATCAACCCAAAACACCTGTATTTTATCCCATGGCAGAGAAAGTGCTTCAGGCATGTTTCCGAGCAACTCAAAAAAACGCTTAGGTGTGTGCCCCCCCGAGATCGCAACGTAAAAGGTTCCCTTTGATTTTATCGACTTTTGTGCATCAGCAATAAAAATCTCAACGCTTCTTTGTGCGAGACTCTCGGCGTCCGACACAATTTCAATATTTGGTTTATACTTTGCTACGGTTTCCATAATATCACTGCTTGTGCATCTTGAGCAGGCGGTACTCAGTGCAGCGTACTTAGTATCTTAGCGTTAGCCCAAGTCCATTAAAATGCTTATTTCCTAAAGCTTATTTTCCGCTGTCTGAATACAGCTTTATATTATCTAATATGAATTTATACTTGACCAGAAAAATTTCCAAAAAAATGTTATTTTGCTAACTCTTAGCTGCTAAAAAACTTAGGGTTAAAACTCGATATTTGAGATGGCTGCTTTAAGTAACATCCTCAATTTCCCACATAAATGCTTTCACACCTTCTCTTGCCAACCGTTTCCTGATTCCTCTAATGCCTTGCATAATCTTGCCTGCTGTTTCTTGTTCAGTTACAGCAACAAGCACATTGTTGGCTTTTGGCCAGATATGAGTACCCAGATGTGGCCCGCTGGCACGCCCTTTGCCATAAACTTTTGTCCATTTAGTGAAACCATCAACGCCGTTTTTTTCAAGGAGGCTCTCCACCTCATCATTTATAGCCTCATTGTACATTATTATAACCAGTTTCATCTCTGTTCTCCTTATTGATGGTTTCGCAGCTTAACGTGGCTCTCGAAGATGCTATAGACCGTCGGAACCAGTATCAGTGTTACTAATGTAGATACCGACAGTCCGCCTATTATTGTTACTCCCAGCGGATTCCACACTTCGGAGCCCTGTCCTCCCTTGAACGCCATCGGGACAAGACCCAAAACGGTTGTGAATGCCGTCATTAAAACCGGCCGCAGACGTGTCCGCCCCGCCTCCCGCACGGCATCCATCATACTATGACCTCTTGCACGAAGTATGTTGATGTAATCAACCAGAACAATCGCATTGTTGACTACTACGCCTATCAGCAGCAGCAGTCCGAGAAACACTATAATATTCAGATTGAAGCCCGCAAAAAACAGAAACCATATCACGCCAATGAAAGCCACCGGCACTGAAAACATCACGACAAACGGGTCAATCAGCGACTCAAACTGGGAGGCCATAATCATATACACAAGAATTGAGCCGACCAGAAGAGCAAGGCTCAGCCAGAAAAACGCCTCTTTAATGTCCTCGCTTTGTCCTGCGATTGTTACCATAGTTCCACGCGGCACATCAAGTGTCTTGAGACGCTCACTTACCTCAGCGATTACCTTGCCCAGCGAACGGCCATATACGTCGCCGCCCACCGTAACAATACGGTGCTGGTCTTTACGGTCGATTTGAATCGGTCCCTGCTCACGTTTAATCTCGGCAACGTTCTCGATGCGGATAAGATCTCCCGTTGGCAGCCGTATGGGGAGCTGTCCAATGTCCGCCGGCGTTTGACGGTCTTGCTCGCGCAATCGAACAAAAATATCATATTCATCCCCCTGCACCCTGTACTTGCTCGCTATACGGCCATATATACTCGAGCGGACCGTATCAGACACGTCCGAAACGTTCAGTCCCATTGAAGAGGCCTTCTGTCTGTCAACCTCCACCCAAATCTCAGGCGCTCCTTTTTTACGCGATACGTCTATATCAACAGTATTTGGAATATTTTTGATTGTCTCCTTTATTTCGGCCGCTATACGGTCCGATGCCTCAAGGTCATCGCCGAGGATATTAACGCTAAGCGGCTGCTCCCCACCCATTATCATACTCTCCATTGGGTCCTGAAGACTAAGACTATACTTCATAATACCATACAGCGGTGATATCGCATTAAATCGTTTCCGCAGGGCCTCGGCAATCTCCGTTACATTACGGTCTCGCAATTCCTTGCGCACCAATCGTATTCCGAAATTGCCGATGTGCATACCCTGATTAGTGTTAAATGCTGATTCACTCGACCCACAGCTCATATAAAATGCAATTATCTGCTCCTTTGGAATTTCCTCAAGTATCGTATCATATATCGCCAGCATCGTCTTTTCCGTTACTTCTACGCGTGTTCCAACCGGCAATTCGATTGTACCCTGAACCATTCCGCCGTCCTGTTTGGGCATAAATTCCCATCCAATTATAAAAACGAGCGGAGCGCTGGCTGCAAATAAACCGACAACCCCAAGTATCACCAACCATCGATGCTCCAGGCACCAGCCCAAAATCGCTGAATACCCATCCGCCAATTTATTAAATGCCCCTTCCGTTAATTGTAAAATTATGGTCTGCTTCTGTTCGGTTCCGTAACTTCTCGCCAGCAGACGGGAAGCCATCATAGAAGTCATTGTAAGCGCCGTGAAAAGCGACGCCAACAGCACAATAGTCGCTACTACGGCAAACGGAACAAAGATAATCTCGGCAATGCCCCTAACAAACAAAAGTGGAAAGAAGACGCATATAGTCGTCAACGTGGATGCAACAATTGCCATACCGATCTCTGATGTGCCCAAAATTGCTCCCTCATGGGCGCTTTCGCCTTCCTCACGGTGACGTGCGATATTTTCCAGCACAACAATCGCGTTATCCACAACCATTCCCACTACTACTATCAATGCAAACAGCGTCATCATATTGATAGTGTAATCCAGCATATACATAAAAACGCCTGACGCTATCAGAGAAAATGGTATTGTCAGCGCTATTACAAACGTGGCCCAACCTCGACGCAGGAAGATAAGGACGGCGGTCATGGCCAGACCGCCACCTAACAGCAGCGTCCAAAGCAAATCCCTGACCATATCTTTGATGTCTTCGGATGAGTCCATTAAATTGACAATTTTCACGTCTTCAGGCAGTCGTTCAGAAATCTCCGCCAGTGCGGCTCTTACCTTGCGGGCTACTTTCACTGTGTTCGCGTCGGATTGCTTCATTATCAGCATTATTCCACCGGGACTGGCGTTGATGCGAACGCTTAAATCCACGTCCTTAAAGGAATCTGATACCTCGCCGACGTCCCGGATACGCACTATGGCGCCGTCGCTTGCCCGCACGACAATGTCTTTCATCGGCTCTACACTGTCGAACTCCGCCGGAATACGCGGCAGATAATCAATTGAACCCATCTTTATGCTGCCTGCGGATACTTCCTGATTCTCCATAGCCACCGCGCGAGCCACGTCGTCAGGCGTAAGCTGATACGACGCCAACCGCTCACGATCAAGATCGATATTAACCCGCCGACGCAGCGGTGTTATTATGTTCACTGACCCGACCCCCGCTATACCTTCGAGCTGATTGGCAACATCATCTTTTAGAATATCTTCCAAATCATTGTAGGATTCATTCGCCAGCACGCCATAGACCATTATAGGAAACTGGCTAATGTCCAATTTAAACAGCCTTGAACGATCCGCCTCATCCGGTATCTGCTGCTGCGCCATATCTATTGCATCTCGAACATCATTGGAGCGGGTATCAAGGTTCGTCTCCCAGCTAAACATCAGCCTGATTATGGACATACCCTCCCGCGATACTGAATAGATGTGCTCCAGGTCTTCGACCGTTGCAAGCCTCTCCTCAAGCGGACGAGTAATCTTCTCTTCGACCTCTTCCGGCCCAGCGCCCTCATAAGGCGTCATTACGGTAATCGTCGGAATATCCATCTCAGGCATAGAATTCAGCGGCATCTGAACAAAACAGAATAATCCCAGCAGAATCACGCCCAAAAAAATCATCAGGGTCGTTACAGGATTTCTAACGGATATTTCAGGTAACTTCATTTGGAATCTACCTCCTGTGTTTCAACCTTCATACCTTCCCGAAGAAGCTGTTGACCTTTTACAATAACTATATCCCCAGGCTGAAGACCTTCGATAACCTCGTTATTAAAAGATTCTTCGAGGCCGATTTTGACCGGTCGTCTGTGAATTATGCCATCATTGACAATAAACACCTGTTGCTGTCCCTGCGAGTTCATCAATGCGTCGTCAGATACCAGCAGAACGTTCTTACGCTCATCGAGTATCAATTTGATTCTGGCGTACATACCGGGCTTGAGCTTAAGAGATTCATTCGGAACTTTTATAGTTACGGCCACCGTACGTGTTACTTTATCCAGCTCAGGTCGAAGCCTTGTAACTGTACCGCTGAAAGTTTCGCCTGGATAAGCATCGACTTCCACATCGGCTGCTGTTTTCCCCATTGCAAGTTTCGGATAATGGCGGTCGGCCACACCTCCAGTAATCTCCACTTCGCTAATATCAACAACCTTAAAAAGCGGGCTTGACGGTCCTACAAACGCTCCTTCATCCACATACTTTAGGCTCACAACGCCGGAGATGGGTGATTCGATAGTAGCATCTTCAAGGTTTACTTTCGCCTGTTCCAGTATAGCCTGTGCTTGTGCAATCTGTGCCTCGGCCTGCTTGACCTGCGTCTGGGCACGGTCATAAGCCGTTACCGCCATATCGAGCTGCTGCTCGGTACCTGAGCCCTGCTGGCGAAGTTTTGTCCAACGGTCTTTTTCCCGCTGAGCGTCGGCCAGGTTTACTTTGACCGTTTCATAAGCCGCCTCGGCAACCAATAGAGCCGCCTCGGCTGAATGTTTCGCCGCATCGAGTTGTGCATGCTCTATAACTGCTACTACTTCATCCTTTTCCACTATCACGCCTTCCTCAATCAGAGTATTATCCGTACGACGCAGACGCTCCAAACGTCCGGCAATCTTGGGAACAATCTCAACGCTTACCAAGGGCTGCACTTCACCCGTAACCCAGACGACATTTTTAATGTCGCCTCGCCGAACTCGTTCTACGGCTACCTTGACAGGAGCTGTTTCAGTCTGCTTCGGCTCACTCGTAGTCTCTTTTCGTGCCCGACCAAATCGAAAACCACGATAGCCACCGTAACATAAGGCAGCCAATACAATCAACCAGACTAATACCTTCATAAAAATTTTCATTAACGATCTCCTAAATCTCCACTTTTGGGCATTGTCTTAGCCGTATCAGCGGGAAATTCTTCTGCTTCTCGACGGGAATCAGCTTCGTCTGTCTTGTCTTGTTTCGATTTATCCAAAATTGTCGAATTATTTTCCATTGTACTTATTGTTTTTTCACCACTGATTTGAGCCGCTGGCGAATCCTTACCTGTTACATTGGGGCGAAGCAATGTACCCATAGCTTTTTGAAGGTCCAATTTTGCAGTCAAGTGCGAATAAATAGACTGGTAATAATTAGCTCTGGCAGTAGTCACAGCAGCTTGAGCATCGATCATCTCCACCTGAGTATTTGTCCCTTCTCTATAGCCTACCTCAGCAAGTCGAAGCCCCTCTTTTGCCCTTTGAAGATTTAGCTCTTGAGACTCGACAAATTCCACTGCATTTTCGATGCTTAACTGTGCCTTGGTCAGTTCAAATAAAGCGGTCTCCTCGGCATCAATCAAATCCACTTGCGATTGCTTAATTCGGGCTTTTTGCTGAATAATCTCGCCCTCGCGGGAAAATCCATCAAATATAGGCAGAGTAGCCGTAAAGCCGGCCTGCCACATGTGTCCCCACTCTATCTCCATTCGGTTATGCGGGTCTGGTTTCGAAAAGATATTGTCATAATAGGCGCTAACTGTCGGAAAATATCGACTGCGAATAGATTTTAGACTCTCCTTCTGCAATCTTATGTCAAACTCCTTGCCGAGCAAATCAGGCCGATTACGATAAGCAGCTTCTACAGCCTCGTCCATTGTTACCTGTAAAGAAGCATAGACAAGCTCATCAGAAAGAACAAAATCGCTATTCTGTGAAACACCCATTACTTTAATCAGACTGGCCTTGGCGATGTCGATGGCATTTCTGTTCCTTATCAGTTCAGCCTCGAAATTCGATAGCTCGACCTCCGCACGCAGAACGTCAAAATCAGAAGCAACCCCGCCGTCCCGTTTTTGTTTAACACTCTTCAGATGCGCCTCGGCCGAGCGGACTGCATCGGCGCTTATTTCCACTAAATGCTGACTCAATAAAACATCGTAATAAGCGTGCTCGGCTGCATAAACTGTGTCTTGAACCGCCGCCCGAACCGTCTGGTCGGTAATCAGCGAGAACAGCTTCGCGGATTGTAACTGAGCTACAATCTGTCCTCCTGCAAAAATCGGCTGAGTAACGTTAAGATTCGCCGAGTAACTGTGAATATCACCCATGGTGATTTTGGTACCGCCGAAACTCAAAGACGCGACCTCATCGATCTCTTGCCATCCGCTTGTAACATTAACGCTGGGCAAAATGGCCGAGTAAGATTTCAACCGCTCGCCGCGAGCAATTTCCATCTCCTCAATGACACGCTGTAAAGCCTTGTTATTGGCCAGCGTCAGCTTTAAGCAATCTGCAATGCTCAGCCCTCCGCTAATCAGCGTCTGAG
>CAZVUF010000101.1:0-9245 GCA_964629355.1 uncultured Pirellulales bacterium
TGATAATGGTAGTGGCGACAACTTCAGGATTGTTTGGGTCTGTGCTGGTAACGACAATGTTCTTGCCGAGAAAATTGATATTCTCAAGATATGTACCGGGAGCAACAACGACCACATCACCATCATTACTGTCGTTGATTGCCTGCTGAATAGTTGCATAGTTGACCGTGACCAGACGAGTTTCTGCTGGTGCCAGCCTTATTGCAACCGAGAACAGGATAAGACTTAGTAGGATTGCCCTTTTCATTCTTTTTGCCCTTTCCTGTATGCTTAACTGGTAAGTTAGACAAATCTAAATAAACTTCAGAATGCAGGCTGATCTAAAAAGACATGGCTGACAATATATCCGATATATTACACGAATTTTCCGCCTTTGCCTCCATTCATCACCAAAATACAATTGTAGCACATTAAAACCTCACAATCTACTGATATATGACGCACAACAGTGATTTTTGTTATAATTTTTTTGTAAAATACCAACCAACCGTAATTTCGACACGATATTGGCGTTGGAAGTACAGTAGATATAATCTCAAGAATTTTTTGAAGTTTTGATATCCTCTAACAAAATCAACTTACAATTTCAACACATTTTAAGTCATTCAGCTTTATTATTCACTGTTGATAAAGACATACTCGCTTCAGGCGTGCCGCCGTATGCTCCCATATTAATGCGCCCGCTGTTGGGGGAAGGTTCATCGCCAACAGAGCTATTTGGATCTCCGGCATCGATACAGGGACTCGTGACGTCATCCTGAACCCAGCTTTGACTCGTCGTGTCCCATCGGCCAGCCTGCGATTTCAAATGGTAATCGCGATGACTCGGGTTTGCAAACAAAGGATCAACATAGATATTGCCTTCTCCTTCCTCTTCATCTATTTCAAAACCGCCTTGAATGTTGTTGAAGTTAATAACATAATCTTCAGGCCAGACGTAATAATGCACGTATATTTCATTCTGCCAGATGATGTTATTCTGGATAAGTGGCTTATCAAAGCTCCACGGTGTCGGCCCCAGATACAATCCGTTTGGCCGGTTATGAACGATAGTATTGTTTACGATCGATGACGTTGCGTACCATGTTAGAATACCACCGGAGTCCAGCGAAGAATTATGGGCAATTATATTGTTGGACACTACAGGAGAAGCATCATCGATGTAAATGGCACCACCACCATAGAATCCTGAGTTATCAACGATCGTGTTATTAGTAATCTGTGCCTCCGAAGAATCCATGCACGTAATTCCGCCACCGACATAAGCATAGTTGTTGGAAATCAGGCAATGGTTAATCGTGGGGCTGGAAGGAACTCCGAACATTGGTTCGGCTTCCCAGGAGCTACAGCAGAGAATCCCTCCGCCAAACAGATCCAGATAATTACTGCCTGCGGTGGTTGGTTTCTTTGAGTATTCGATGGTGCAGTATTCCAATGTGTCATCAGACCCACTATTGACGAAGCGTACGCCAAACCATCCCTCGTCGGTATCCATCGCTGTAAAGACTATAGGTTCTGTCTGGGTACCTCTGGCCCGCAATGTCGCTCTATAACCCACCGTCAGTCGAAAATGACCTGCGAATTTGACCAATACTCCCGGCTCAATATTTAACGTCCGCCCTCTCGGAATATCAATATCTCCCGTAATTGTATAGGGACTCTCATCCTTCTTCCAGGAACCACTAACTGCACCACCAGGAATGATTGTTCCAGAGACTCCCACTCCATGGAGAGTAATTTGTTTGTGCGGGGCATTGCTGCTGGTCGAGTGAACATTGACAGTGCCGGTATATTTCCTTTCGTCTATCGGAGCAAATCCAATCTCCACCCAGAGCGAATCACCTGGTGCCAGAAGATGATTCTGTACATCAGTGATTAATGAAAAAACTCCATTAGGTTCCCGCGAAGCGCGGTCTCGGTTCGTATTGGAAATGCTCAAGCTTTCTACTGTGAATTCCATTTTACCAGTGTTCGTAATTTCAAGGCCAATGGTTGAATCTGTACCAAGACAAACAAAACCCGCATCGATTGAGGGGGCAATAGTAATCAAAGGCAAATCTGATTGATTCTCATAAGCTCCGATGTCAACAATATCGCTGAAAATTCTTGGGCTACCCGCCAAATCGGTTTCTGGAAGTTCTATTTCTGTACCGGCGTTGATGCATGGCGAACAAATCCGCAGCGTCCAATTGGCAGATAATCCGTCATAATCCGGCCCTGGGCCTGAGCTGGGAGCAAAGAAACAAGGATCGGCATTCATATTGCCCTCGCCGGGGTAACCACCCCGAACGTTACAAAATGACACCACCGGCACAGATTTATCCGTTTGTATCTGGTATATATCATCGCCCCATACAATCGTGTTTATCATGTCCACTCCATCGCCAGATGCCGTGAAAATGCCGCCGGGCGAATTATTTACTATGGTACAGTTTTTGATTTCAGGCGCTCCCCAGCCCTCAGTGCATATTCCACCGCATTGCGGACGCCCTCCCAACGAAGCGTTGTTCGCTATCACTGTATTGCTTATTATGGGATAGCTTTCTATGCAATAGATTGCACCGCCTTTGTCTCCTATGTTATTGGTGATTTTACAATTCGTAATAGTCGGACTTGAAGCATAGCAATACACTGCTCCTCCACAATTATCCTCATCATCTTCGCCGTATAAGTAATCATACTCTGTCATTAGCCCGGCATTTTTCTTCGAGAAAGTGAGCAAACAATAACTCAATATGTCATCGTCGCCTGAATCCAGAAACCGCAGCCCGGTCCAGCCCATGTTCTTATTCCAAGCTGTAAATTCTATCTGGCGATTCTCATTTCCCTCAGCAATCAACCGTGCGTTTTCGCCTATAGTCATACTGTACGGTCCTACGAATATAACTTTGACTCCCGGCTCAATAACCAGTTCGCCGTCCTCAGGCACTAAAATATCCCCTGACACAAAATAGGGTGAATTAACATCTGTCCAGGTTCCGGATACTTCACCAGCCTCGATTTCCGTCCCACCAGCGAAAGAGCACCCTTTTAGAATCACATGCTTGGTACTACCCTCACTATAATTGATCATAAGGGTTCCATAGTAGCCCCTCACCTCATCCGGACAGAACTTTACATTGATCGAAGCCTCCTGTCCCGGACACTGTATCTGGAAAGAGTCTATATGGTCCGAGTACCCTTCATCCGATCGAGACACAACGAATCCTTCCGGACTGGATATCGAGTTTATTGATATGGGTTGCGCAGTGTTGTTTTTGATAAACAGCGTTTTATGGTCGCTTTCCTGGCCCGGAACACCATAAAACATAGAAGGAAGCGGATCAACACTAATACTCGGTGGAACGGGGTGAATATTCAATATCGTCTCCAAGATAATATCATCACTAGTCGGTATGCCCATGGGAAGACAATACCATGCCTCAGTAATTTCACCAGGATGATCTGAGCCCCAGCCAAAATTAAGGTGATATTCTCCGTTTGTGTTATAGCCATCACATACAACAGCGTGTCCGCCAAAACCATCCGGCGGGCCAATTGCTATGACAGCGGGCAGCCCATTAATGATATTCTCTTGCAGCACATGGCAATATTCATGCGATAGACCGCCGGTCATTTCAGCCGAATAAAAACCGAACTTGGAAAGCAATGCTCCCCGCGCATCATAGGGCGAAGCGCCCGAGCCCTCACTGGAATAATCCATAGCAGCAGCGACCCCACAAGCAAAACTAAGCGCTGCGATATCCATATCATCCAATTCTGTCTGTCTGCTATATTTAAGTCTCAAGGCGGCAAGATACTCGTTCAGCTTCTCAAAAGAGGGGAAATCGTATATGTCACAGTCTTCATCGATATCAATACCAGCGTAGGTTGTATACGAATCAAGCTCATCGAAATCTACGTTACATTGCTGATGATAATTGATCACCTGTGCCAACGCCGTCGCTACGCAGCCTACATAAGCTTTTTTGGCATCAACCGGATCGAGCGGACAAAAGTCGTTGTATGGAGGCCCCTGGTCCCATGTCGTTTCCAGCCATCCGCCGGTGGAGGTTGTGTCTTCTTCCGGCCACTGCTGAAAAGTATCGCTCACAAAATATCTTATATCTTCGTTGGCATAAAGGTTCCATAGGTTGTTGTTTTCCATCGCATTGAATTGAGCATGTTCAGCCAGCGCTTTTAATCTTCGTTTCATGTCCTCCTTCAAAAACCGATACAGGGGATTTTTTCCGTTCTCATCAGCCGGGAAAGAGTTCCTAAAAGAATAAGCGATGATCGGACTTATCTCCGTATCTGCAGAGATCGCGATGAACCCACGTGGCGAAAGCTCCGCAATGTATGCAAGAATAGTTCCATCATCATAGATCTCTCGATAATCGATAAGAGTTGCTCCAACACCAGCGGTTTTTCTTTGAGCCATTATGGAAAAAGTCTGTGACTGCTTTTGAGAACGGATGTTCTGCGTTTTCAGAAATGTATCAGTAACCTTCTGTGCCTGTTCGAAACTGACCGGTTCAGCTATTAGGGCTGAGTACGAAAAAACACACAAGGCAATCAATATTACAATAAATGTTTGTTTTCGGATTAAAGAATCCATGGTAAGACCTCCAACTTTTTTGTCCTTTTATTGAAAAAAGGTGCTTCCTCTCATTAGCCGACACCGCCAGCAGTAAAGGTGCCTATCTACCTCTTGAAGAGTAATGGACTACATCTCGAAATGAGTCATGAAATCTACAATTAGGCAGACCTTTAACACAGCGATAGGCCTGAGAACGATAGGTTTGTCACATGTGATTGTTTCCCTCCATAAGTTATAAGATACTCGTCCGCTCCGCATTTATCATTTGAATATCCTCCGATACAATTTTACACAATTAGTATTTTAATACAAGACCGCCTTATTTTGCAAGAATTTTTGCACATTTTCCCATTATATGCGCGAATTGTACCTGAAACTTTTAACCCTCAATTTTGGGTTTGCAAAGGCAAAAAATTTGGGTTATAAAACTGTTTTTATGGTTAAATGGTAACTGGTAATTGGTTAGTTCAATTACCATTAAGGAGTTGGCGATGACGGGAACAAAAAAATATATCGCAGTTGACCTCGGTGCTGAAAGCGGCAGAGTCATGCTCGGCTCGGTTTCGGCTGATAAACTCACACTTGAAGAGGTGCATCGCTTTAGCAACGGCCCCATCAAAGAAAACGGCTCACTGCGCTGGGATTTTGAGCATCTTCTTTCAGAGATTAAGGCCGGCATCCGTAAAGCAACACAACAAGCCGACGACAATATTGAAGGAATTGGCGTTGATAGCTGGGGAGTCGATTTCGGACTTGTCGGTGCAGACGGAAAACTAATTGAAAATCCGTACCACTATCGTGACAGCCGAACAAATGGGATGATGGAAAAGGCGTTCGAGTTGATAGACAAACGCCAAATCTACCTAAACAGCGGCATTCAATTTATGCAGCTAAATACTATTTATCAACTGCTTGCAATGCGGCTGGCGAATTCCGATGTATTAGCCAAAACCAAAAAGCTAATCTTTATGGCTGATTTGGTCTCGTATTACTTATGCGGCCGCACCTTCGGTGAATACAGCCTTGCCAGCACATCGCAGCTTATAGATATGAAAACAGGCCTGTGGTCGAAAGAGATATTCGGCAAATTGTCACTGCCGAGGAATATTATGCCGGATATTGTCCCTCCAGGCACGGTTGTCGGGAAATTAACTGAGCCAGTCGCAAAGGAACTTAGATGCAAGCAGATTCCTGTTATAGCAGTTGGCTCGCACGATACCGCCTCTGCGGTCGCCGCGGTGCCGGCAGAGGGAGATAATTGGGCGTATCTATCATCAGGTACATGGTCCCTAATGGGGGTAGAAGTGCCGAAGGCAATCGTCAGTGATAAAACCTTCGAGTGTGAATTCACCAATGAAGGCGGAGTGGAAGATACTATTCGGCTTTTAAAGAACATCATGGGACTCTGGCTGGTCCAGGAATGTAAAAGACAATGGCAGCGCGAGGGAGTTGAATTATCTTATTCTGAGCTTACTGAGATGGCGCAAAAAGCTAAGCCTTTTGCCGCCAACATTGATGTTGATTATAGCGAATTCCTTGCACCAGGTGACATGCCGAAAAGAATAAATGATTATCTTGCTAAGACAGGCCAAAAGAAAAGCGAAGATAAAGGACAAATGATAAGAGCGATTTTAGAAGCCCTCGCCTTTAAGTATCGCTGGGTGATTGAAAAAATCGAAGATATTACAGGCAAGAAAATTGACCGTCTGCATATCGTCGGAGGCGGGATACAGAATGAACTGTTGAACCAATTCGCAGCTAATGCTACAGGCAAAAAAATTGAAGCCGGACCCATAGAGGCCACCGCAACCGGCAATATCCTGATGCAGGCCAAAGCAACGGGACAAATAAAGAATCTGGCCGAGGCCAGAAAAATCGTCCGCAATTCGTTCGACTTGAAGGAGTATCAACCGCAGGATGTGTCACTCTGCCAAGAAAGATACAAAGAGCTTTACTCGTAACCCAAAATAAAAGATATGACATTAATTGAAGAGCTTGAGCAAAAATTAGATAGTTTCGATTCCGCTGAAAGAAAACAGATCCTAATATCGCTCTGCAAAAAAGTGACAGCGGGCGAAATCACCTTGCCAGAGGTCGGCAAAACCGTCAACATGCACTGTCACACCTTTTTTTCTTATAATACTTATGGCTACTCGCCGAGCAAATTTGCCTGGCTGGTTCGCAAAGCCGGGCTTGCTGCTGCCCAAGTGGTGGACTTTGATGTGCTTGATGCTGTGGAGGAATTTCTCGATGCAGCTAAGATGTTGGGCCTGAAAGGCTGCGGCGGCATGGAGACGCGGGTCTTTGTGCCGGAATTTGCCGACAAAGTAATCAATTCACCCGGCGAGCCTGGCATCTCATATCACATGGGCGTTGGTTTTCCAGGCTCGAATGTTCCGAAAGACCAGAGAAAGTTTTTGCTTGGCCTGAAAGAAACCGCTCAGCAGAGAAACCGTGATCTAATTATCCGAGTCAATAAATATCTCGATCCGGTAACATTAAACTACGAATTGGATGTTTTGCCCCTAACGCCATCTAACAATCCGACGGAACGACATATTTGCCTTGCATACGCCCGTAAAGCTCAGGAGATTTTCGACAACGAAGAAACACTGGCTGATTTTTGGTCAGAGAAATTAGGCACCGATGCCGAATCGTTTGGTCTTCCCGAAGGAAGAGATCTGCTTAATACTATCAGGGCCAAGACTATGAAGCGAGGCGGTGTCGGTTACGTGCAGCCCGACAAAGGTTCGTTTCCTACTATGGCTGATATGAATCGATTTATCTTAGCTTCCGGCGCCATACCAACCGTGACCTGGCTGGACGGCACCAGTGACGGAGAAAAAGCTATTGAAGAGCTGCTGCAGGTAGCAATGAGCACCGGTGCCGCCGCCCTTAATATTATTCCGGATCGCAACTATACTCCAGGTTCCCCGGATGTAAAATTGCAGAACCTTTACCAGGTAGTGGAATTGGCTGAAAAGCTGCATCTGCCTCTGGTCGTAGGAACAGAGATGAACAGCCCGGGTCAAAAGTTTGTTGATAACTTCGCCAGCAAAGAACTATCATCGTTGGTTCCGGCCTTTTTGAAAGGTGCACATATCGTTTATGCTCATTCTGTGCTGCAACAAAAATGCGGCTTAGGATATACCAGCCAATGGGCCAAAAAGAATTTCTCAAACATTGCTGAAAAGAACAAATTCTTCGAAGAGCTTGGGAGTTCGTTTAAACCGGAGTTGGAGAATAAGCTTGCAGGTTTAAGCGAGAAGAACAAACCTAAAGAGATATTAGACAAAATAAATCGTACCATTTGAAACGATAGTTAAGGGACGAAGTTTGGCAAATCTGCCTAAAACGCAATATGCAGTTCAATTGGTTGGGCCGGATAAGCTGGTCCTTAATAAATCCAAAGATGTTTTCAAGCCCGGCCCGCACCAGATTCTTTGTCGGATTGAGGTTGTTGGACTTTGTTTTTCCGACCTTAAGCTGCTCAAGCAATTTTCAGCCCATGCTCGCAAAAGCGAAATAGTTTCCGGCATCGATCCCCAAATTCTTAAAGAAATACCAAGTTATGTCCCGGGTAAAGCTCCGGCTGTGCCAGGGCACGAGACAGTAGTGATAATTGAAGCCGCCGGGTCGGGTGTCGAAGATTTTAAACCAGGTGAGCGTTACTTAGTGCAGACCGATTACCGCTGGCTGCGCACTACCGGCTCTAATGCAGCTTTCGGATATAATTTTGAAGGAGCGCTGCAGGAATATGTATTGATAGATAAGAGAGTAATCACCTCGCCGGAAGGTGAATCACTATTGATACCGGCTTCTATGGAGCTATCCGCCTCGGCAATTGCCTTGACAGAGCCGTGGGCATGTGTCGAAGATGCTTATGCCTCTAAAGAACGGCGAAGTATAAAAAAAGATGGACAAATGCTTGTAGTTGCTGATGTAGAGGTACCGAAAGATTTGCTTGAGAAATTGTTTAATCGTTTCGGCAGGCCCAAACATATAACGATGCTCGACGAGCATCGAGAATACGACGACGTAATTTATTTCGGCTCAGATGCTGAAAAAATCGAAAAGTTATTTTCAAAGATTGCTCCGCAAGGCCTATTGAATATTGTGCTGTGTGGCGGAAAATTCGGCAGGGACATTGAAACGGCTGTGGGCCGAGTTCACTACGGCGGCATTCGCATAATCGGCACAACAGGTTCTGACCCTTCCGAGTCTATGGAAACAATTCCTCATACTGGTGAGATACGACCCGGTGACAAGATTAATGTTGTCGGGGCCGCCGGGCCTATGGGTTTGATGCATGTAATAAGAAACATCTGTCAAGGTGTTGAAGACATCAGCGTTTTCGCCGGTGATGTAGATGATAACAGGTTAGCCATCCTGTCAAAAATAGCAGTGCCGTTGGCTGAGAAAAATGGTGTTCATTATCAACCATACAATCCCACCAAACTCCAAATCCAAGAGACATTCGATTACATTGTGCTTATGGCACCTGTACCGGGTTTGGTTACCTCTTCGGTACAAAGTGCTGCGAAACGAGGGATAATAAACATCTTTGCCGGCATACCCGCGACCGTCACCGGCAAGATTAATCTGGACGCATACATAGAAAAGCAGTTATATTTCATCGGAACCAGCGGCTCGACTTTAGATGATA
>CAZVUF010000102.1:0-9234 GCA_964629355.1 uncultured Pirellulales bacterium
CGTCGTCATAGCGGTCGATAGGCAGGCTCAGCAGGTTCTCCTCGCCGAAGCTGGTGGGAAAACCGCCGGTGCCTCTCACACGTTCATTAAGGTAATCCGGGTTACGGGCGTTCCTGTTTTCAGGAAGGTCGGTGTAGACTTGGTCCTTGCCGATGATGACCAGATACATGCCCCGATCGATCATAGCTTTAAGCACGTCGGGCCGGCCAGCCAGCATGTGGGTGACGATATCGTAGGTTCGCTGCAGCGCCAAATCCGCTACCTCAGCAGCGGCCACGACCGGCATGCCCTTGATATCAATATACTTTTTGTAAAATTCGCGCGCAACGTCCCTATCTGGTTCGCGAACCTTCTCGAAAAACGAATCGGGTGGCGCAGTAACCGGTGGGTAATCTATGCCCGCTCGGGATTGGGCATGAGCGCTGCCGCTCAGCATCAGTAGCGTAGTGAACATAACAGCAATCATAAGCTTTTTCTTTGGTTTCATTCTAAAGCCTTCCTCTACACTTCTTTTCACTATAAATATTGTTGACTAACCTTTAATTCTCTTGATTTTCGATGACACGGAACTCATGAATCCCGCTTGAAAATTTTTCCGGGAGCTGCACCTCGATACGCAGTCCATCGGTTACGACGGCGTCAAAAGTGGTGCGATTGTAGCGGTTGCCTTCGCAGCCATAGCCGCTTGGATTCTGCACTGGTTTCCAATCGTCATTATCGCGGTAAAATAATTGCCACGACTTCGGCAATCGGCACTCGCCACGACCTGTGTCGTCGAACCAATAGACCTCGACAGCAGATACCTTGGATGACTCGGCGAAATCGTATTGTACCCATTCCTTGGTGCCTTTACGCGGCCACCAGTGCAGGAAGCGGTTGGAATGATCGCCAGAACTGCGCGGCTCACGCTGGTCATTAAGCGCCCTTGCGTCGCCGCCGGACGCGCTGGCTTTGCTGGTAGAGGCAATCGTCGGAGCAGGCAGGGGACGTGCCGCAGATTCGGTACGCGCTAACCAGACTGCCATTTCGCCTCGGCCACGATGTGCCCACGCATAGTATGGAATGGCTGTGAACTCGACCTTCTCTCGTTTTAGCTCTTGATGGTTCTTAAGCCGGGCTAAACTGATGGCTTTGCCTCGCAGCACCTGCACTCCGCCGAGCAGGTCGGGTTTGAACTCGGTTGAGATAACAGCCTCATCCGGCATAAGCAGGTTGACTACGTGCCCATCATTCACGTCCGGCGATTCGATGCAATAAACAATCGGCCCGCGTTGCAGGGCAACTTTGCCGACGTTGTCCTTTACCTTCTCGTGGCTCAATACATGGCGGACGGGCATGGGCAGGTTCACCTCAACCAGGTCGCCTTTCTGCCAGGCGCGGCGAATCGTCACGAAGCCTTTGTTTAGTGTGTAGTTTAATTCCTGACTGTTGACGTAGACGGAGAATGCTTCTTTAGATTCGTCAGCAAAGCGATACAGGTCACTCGGTATAACTTCGTTCCGCGCCCAGCCGGGTATCCGCACGAGCAACGTGAATTGCTGATTCTGTTTTTCGGGTTCGATGGTTAGTTTTACTTTGCCGTCCCAAGGATAACGGCTCTCCTGCTTTACTGTCACTACCTGGTCGGCCAGTCGCACTTTGGCTTGGCTGGCGATGAAGAGGTTTACGAATAGCTCATCGCCACGATGTGCATAAACATAGCCTGGCACCTGCGGTATAAAACGCGGGACATTGCTCGGACAACACGCGCAACCGAACCACGGGCTGCGCCCATAGCGACCGTCGGATTCAAGCGGATTGGGATAGAAGAAGGATTTACCATCGAGTGACACCCCGGAGATGAGGCCGTTGTAAAGCACACGCTCAAAAACATCCATGTATTTTGCGTCACCGGTAAGCAGGAACATGCGATGGTTCCAAAAAGCATTGGCTATTGAAGCGCAGGTCTCACAGTAGGCTACGAGGTTCGGCAGCTCGTATGCGGGGCCAAAGCCTTCATGTCCGCCTGCTGCTCCAATACCCCCAGTGATATAAAGCTTCTTGCCGACAACACTTGCCCATATACTATCCAGAGCCTTGAGGTAACTTTGTTCGCCCGTAAGTGCCGCCACATCAGCCATACCGCAGTACATATAGGTCGCACGTACTGCATGCCCCACTGCTTCATCCTGCTCAACGACCTTTTTGTGTGCCTGGCTGTATTCGCCATCACCGGGACCTCGTGTATCCAGGAAAAATTTGGCCAAGTCCAGATACTTCTTTTGCCCGGTCACTCGATAAAGCTTAACCAGACCCATCTCAATGATTTGATGGCCGGGCGCGTCTTCATTTTTGCCCGGACCAAAGACCTCGCACAGAAGATCTGCGTTCTTCACGGCTACATCAAGGAGGGTGCGTTTGCCGGTAGCCTGGTAGTGCGCGACAGCAGCTTCATACAGGTGCCCCATGTTGTATAATTCATGGCTAAGCCTCTTAACATTGACCCAGCGCTGTGGTCCAGCCCAATCGTGTGGTTTTTGAGGATTGATCGTCCGAGCCGTGTAAAGATATCCATCTGGTTCTTGGGCCGCGGCGATTTTGGCAATCACTTCGTCCAGGTACTTGTCCATTGCCGGATCCGCTTTGACAGATAATCCGTAAGAGGCTCCTTCGAGTACTTTGTAGGGATCTGTATCATCAAAGGAATAACCACGGACCTGGCGGTCCTCCAAGGTCGAATCATTCTGCAAAACCCTGGCTGCACGTTCAAAGTTGTCGAAGCGTCCGGTTTCCTCGCATTTTTTAAATGTGTAGGGTATGGTTACCTTCCAGTTGGTTTCCAATCGTTTCGACCAAAAGGAATCTTCGATAGCTACATCTGTGAGAGGCACGGGCTGAATCGGATAATCCTGTTCGACTCTGTTATCCCGAAAGCCTGTAGCAGCCGAAGTAACAAACGTTGTTAAAGACACAATAAGTACTGCTGCCGTGTTAAAATCAAACATGAGCTAACTCCTTCCGCGTGTCAACATGTTGAAATAGTTACGTTGTTTTTGTTTGGACGTTTCCACAATTGTATCGAGTTTGGTTTGCTTATCTGTCGAAGGCTATTGCTTTTTCATTGTCCTGCACTCATATAGGCCACCTGCGGTTCTCCATGGATGTGCTTTGAACTTGACGGTTATTTTGTCCTTGTCCTTGGTCAGCTCAGCAGGGATATCGTATGTTACGTTGAAGAATTGTCCCGGCTGGTTCTGATTTAAGTGCTCAGTTGTGATTCTTTCGTCATCGACGAGAATATCAAAGTCTCTGCCGGGCCCATCGCTACCCCAGTACATACAGGATAGCTCAACTGGAGTGTCAGGGGCGACCTTCATTTCAAAGTTAAACCAGCCTCCAGACCGAGCGTCGCGCCAGGGATGATTGCGAAACAGGCCCATATTTGTGTTCTCGCCCTTGAAATTATGATCGCGTTCGGGCTGCATCTGGCCAAGCACAATGTGGTCTATTGTACTGGCTTGCATGGCTCTGATCTTGGCTTGTTCAGCCTCGAAACGGTCTTTCATCTGTTTCCACTGCTCTTGACCGAATGCATCCCAATAGATCGTGTACCGCTGATAGTGCATTTTGTAGAAAGGTATTAGCGTCATATCGCCGGTCTTGTCTGTGCCCGGCATCCTTAAAATTGAGCCGTCCATAACAAATGTCCCCGGAGTCTCGCCGGGCTTGATATATTCATCGATTGTCTTATCAGCGGCGATGATTACCGGTATCGCAGGTGTTGGTACGTGGTCGAATTTAGCTCGTTCTTCGGCGTGCGGATCGATGTCCTCTATACCTTCCAGACCCAGTGCACCTGCAAGCAGAATCGGCCCGTAGAAGAACGCAACTTTGTTGGGGTCGTCCGGCATGGATTCGGTGCGGAGCTTCATGGGCAGCGTCAATCTTATCTCGGCGCTATTTTGCCAGACACGGTGGATGTCTATGTAATCGCCTGGATGATCTTTGACTGGATAGGGTTTGCCATCTACCGTCATGTTTATCTCTTCCTTGGCCCAATACGGCCGGCGGATTTTTACAGTTAACTCAACAGGCTTATCTGCAACAAGTTGTATTTTAACTGTCCCATCGAGTGGGTAGTTGGTCTGCTGTGTGACTGAAAGAGCTTTATTGCGGTAGTTCAGTACCGATGGGATAAACAGATTCACATACAAACTGTTATCATCGTAGTAGTAAATACTGTCGCCATATTTTACATGATTCTCCATGCCAGTGCCGGTACAGCACCAGAAAGAATCATGAGGTGTATTATATGTTTTGAAATGTCCGGACTTCAACGGGCAGAAGTAAATCATCATGCCCTGTTTCGGATCCTGAGATGCGAGAATATGATTGTACAATGCCCGCTCATAGTAGTCAGCGTATTCTGCCTGCGGGTTCATAGTAAACAGTTGACGTGTGAGCTTTAACATATTGTAGGTGTTGCAGGTCTCGGTGGTGTGCACACTCAAATGCTTGCTGAATTCCTCGGGCGGGAAGAAGTATTCGCCGTCGGTGTTGCCACCGTTGACGTATGTGCGGTTATGAACCACTGTTTCCCAAAAGAACGATGAGGCCGTGTTATAGTGCTCTTTGCCGGTGAGTTGATATAGCCGTGCGAGGCCTATCAGCTTGGGAATCTGCGTGTTGCTGTGCAGGCCGGTCAGGTTGTCTTCTCTCTTGGCAAGGGCATCAAGTACTTGATGATGATAGAAACGCTCTGCGAGCTTGAGAGCCTTTTCGTAACCGGTCAGCGCATAAATCTCGGCAAAAGCCTCATTGATACCGCCGTGCTCACAGTGCAACATCGTTTCGAATTTTTCATCACTCAGTTCTCCAACCATATCCCAGGCCCAATCGGTGGATTTGACCAAGATGTCTTTTGCCTTTTCGTTGCCACAGTACAGACAGGCGTCGACCAGTCCTATATAGAGTTTGTGCAGGTTGTACCAGGGCACCCAAAGACCATTAAGGTCGAAGCCAGCGGTGCGGATATTGCCGGTTTTTACCTCGGCAAAAACCTCCTGACTGCGCGGAAATCCTCCGACAAAACCATTACCCCGGGCCTTTTGACATTCTGCAAGCTCATCTACAATGTAGTTAACCTTGTCGA
The DNA here is from genome assembly GCA_964629355.1 of uncultured Pirellulales bacterium. Classification (GTDB taxonomy): domain Bacteria; phylum Planctomycetota; class Phycisphaerae; order Sedimentisphaerales; family Anaerobacaceae; genus CAZVUF01. Next base: position 5,132 of record CAZVUF010000102.1, read on the forward strand.
GCACCGCAGTTCTGACGGATTCGTCATCGGTTGAGGCATAAAGCTTTGATATGGCTGTCAGATAATGCCCCAAAGAGTGGCCGGAGATGGTAGCCCTTTCCCAGCCGCCGTACGTCTCTGCCTTAGGCTTCAAACCCGCGAACTCGCGGAAACGTGAGAGGAACCTATCCGGTTCTAAAGATAGCAGATACTTGGCGTCTAACTCCATCGCAGCCCTAAAAGGACTGTCCAGAAGCCGAACGTCACGAAGATTAAAGGCATAGACCTTTTGTGGAACCTTGTCCTTCACTTTCAGCGGCAGATCAGCAACAAGTGCATCGGCTGAAACAGTCGGCTCCATGACCATCACAATGCCAAGCATAAGCAATCCAAATATCGCAATAAGATTTGCTGTTCTGACCATTTTTTCTCTGAGAAGACTGTTAGATTCCATAGCTTCATACTCCACATAATAAGATTCTGGTTTTATTTGCTATGCAAAATGCACCGCTCCCGGCAGCATTAAGTTAACAGGTCGGTGCTAATATTGCAAACATTTTGAGCTTGCTTCCATAGATTATTTGTAGATTATCTGTCAAATCGCCAGATGCTTCTATGCTATGTCAATGCGCAATACTTCTTACGATGGTCCCAAGTGCTCGTTCCTACTTCCTTACGAGAGTATCGCGACGTGTGCTCGATACCCCCCAAATCCTGACCAACTGAAGCTGCCCAGTTTCTATGATCTAATCAAACCAGCCCCACTTTCAGATCTGCTAAACGTACCATTGATTATTGGCGTAATCGCGGCGAAGTAGGAGGAACCGAATACGCTCGCCATGTCTTTTATTTGAGAGATAAGCTCGATGTGTTTCTATCCATTTTGTGCAACAGTTGACCAGATACTCGGATATTGCAACAACGGGGAAATATTACCTGTCTATGCAATCAACTGGTACTGCTTTTGCACAAGAAGTTGCGAGGCGAATTCTGTCTGCTGGAAACCATGACTTATGCAAATGGGCATTTTGCAGAGGTTCAGAAAAGCTGCTAAGCATAAGTGCTTAACATCCAGAACTTAAATAACTGGGCCCGGTAGGATTCGAACCTACGACCAATGGATTATGAGTCCACTGCTCTACCGCTGAGCTACGAGCCCTAAGTTATTGTCACTTTACTTTGCAAATTTAGGTGTTGCAAGGAAATTCAACCCGTTTTGCAAGGGCATTTATGGTATAAAAAATTTTCTTGTATGTACTTAACGGCATTGTTGAAGATTGTCATTCCGTCGCCATCGGTTTTGTTTTTTAAACGAGTCCAGCGAGGATGCTGGGTCGGGCGAACGTGTCTTTCCGGGTGCGGCATAAGCCCAAGGACACGACCTGTCGCGTCCGTTAATCCGGCTATTGAATCGACAGAGCCATTCGGATTGACTGGGTAGCTGCCTTCTTTGCCGTTTTCGTCAACATACTTAAATGCGATGTATCCCTCATCTCTCAATTTTTGCAAAGTAGTTTCGTCTTTAGTGACAACTTTGCCCTCCCCATGAGCGATTGGCAGATAGATTTGTTTGCCTGGTTCGATGAAAATGCATCTGTCGGTTTGTGGAGCCAAATATACCCATCTGTCCTCGAATTTTCCGCTGTCATTATATGTAATGGTGACTTCCTGCTGGCGAAGCTCTCCATTGGAGACATCACCAGGCAGAATTCCTGCCTTGACTAACACCTGAAAGCCGTTACAGATTCCAAGAACCAATTTACCTTGCTCAATAAATTTTTGTACCGGCTTGTAAAGATGATGTACAATTTGGTTTGCAAGAATCTTGCCTGCAGCTACATCGTCTCCGTAACTAAACCCGCCCGGAACAACGAGGATGTGATATTGCTCCAGCGCATTTTTATCTTCGATTATCTTGTTAATATGCACACGCTCAGCCTGTGCTCCTGCGAGCTGCAGTGCGTACTCGGTCTCCAGGTCGCAATTTATACCCGCCGCACGTAAAACTACTGCTCTTATTTGTGCCATGTTCGTCCCTCGTCTTTCGTTCCTTACCACTACCAATCAAACGTTTTTTGCCATGCTTGTTTCAGCAAGTCTATGTCGGCATTAATTACGGTTTTGCCATCTTCAGCTTTTATGATTAAATTTTTTTCTTCTATTACTTGTCCGATTTGGCCGAAAGGCAAATTCAGCATTAGCTTTGCAAAGGCATCGTAGTTTTCCGGTTCAACTTCCACGATATACCGTGAGTTTGATTCGCTAAAAAGCTGAGCATCCGTTCGCGAGCAATCTTTGCTTTTAGGAAGACCACGCAAGTCAGCTTCTATACCCAGCCCACCGGCAAAAGCCATCTCTGCAAGTGCAACCGCTAAACCGCCTTCAGAACAATCGTGGCAACTGACTACGAAACCTCGCTCTATTGCCGCTGAGATTTTTTTCGCAATTTTGGGAGCCGTTTCCAAATCTACTTTCGGAATATTGGCTCCTAATTCGCCTTGGATTTTATAATAGTGTGAGCCGCCCAATTCATTTTTGGTTTCGCCGACGATAAACAGAAAATTACCGGCTTCCTTTGCATCCATTGTGATGCAATTGTTTATGTCATCAACTAGTGATATTGCACTTATTAGAAGTGTGGATGGAATGGAAATTTTTGACCCATCTTCACATGCAAATACATTGTTAAGTGAGTCTTTACCGGAAATAAACGGAGCGCTGAATGCTATCGCACCATCATAGCAGGCTTGAGCTGCTCGCACCAATGGACCAAACGTCTCCGGCTTCGTGCAATCGCCCCAACAGAAGTTATCCAGCAGAGCAATCCTATCGACACGTCCGCCCACGCATATAAGGTTCCTGATTGCCTCGTCGATTCCGGATAGAGCCATCCAATACGGGTCAATGTCACCATAGCACGGATTCAATCCACAACTTATGGCAAGACCCATATATGAGTCGAACCTGGGCTGTATTACGGCTGCGTCACTCGGACCATCATTGGTTACACCGGTTAGTGGCTTGACAACAGAGCCACCCTGGACTTCGTGGTCGTATTGACGAATTACCCATTCCTTGCTGGCGACATTATAAGAGGAGAGGATTTGTAAAATCTCGTTGTTGTAATTATTTTTTTCAGCAAACACGGGCTCTGCCAGCTTAGGAGTTTGCCAGACCGCCTTGCGGGAATATTTGGGCAGCCCCTCGTGCCAGAACTCCATATCCAGTTCGCCCACCTTTTGTCCTTTATATCGCAAGGTCAGCTTCTTATCACCGGTGAATTTGCCTATGACAGTTGCTTCGACATTTTCATTTGCGAATATTTTCATAATGGCTTTTAGGTTCTCCGGCTTGACAGCTAAGACCATTCTTTCCTGGGCTTCGCTAATCCAGATTTCGGTGTAGTTAAGGCCGGCATATTTTAAGGGCACTTTTTCTAAGTCGATTTCTACGCCAAGCTCCTTTCCCATTTCGCCCACGGCGCCGCTCAGTCCGCCTGCCCCACAGTCGGCGACCGCTTCGTATAAATTAGCTTCATTAGCCTGGAGCAGCACATCCAGGACTTTCTTTTCCGTGATAGGATTACCGATTTGTACAGCGTGAGAGAAGATTGTTTCGTGCTCATGTGTCATTTCGCCGCTGGAGAAGGTTGCTCCGTGTATTCCATCTCGGCCTGTTCTGCCGCCTACTACTACGACGAGATTTCCGACCTGCGGATTATCGAAGCATTTGTTTTTGTCGATCAAGCCGATATTACCGCAATAAACCAAAGGATTAGCCAAGTATCTGTCGTCAAAGTAGATCGCGCCATTGACCGTGGGTATTCCCATTCTGTTGCCGTAGTCACGGACGCCTGCGACCACACCTTTCATAATTCTTCTGGGGTGCAGCACTCCTTTGGGAATCTCTTCGAGTTTCTTATCCGGGGGACCGAAACAGAATATATCCGTATTGGCGATGGGTTTCGCACCTAAGCCGGTCGCCATAGGGTCGCGGATAACTCCGCCTATGCCGGTAGCTGAACCACCATAAGGATCAAGTGCCGATGGATGATTATGCGTTTCTACTTTGAAACATATTGCTGAATCTTCGTCAAATTCCACTACACCGGCGTTATCGGTAAA
>CAZVUF010000103.1:0-9165 GCA_964629355.1 uncultured Pirellulales bacterium
AAAGCCAATCAAAGCCAATTTTCCTTGCCCCAAAGTCGAATCGGAAGACGGAGAACAGAAGACGGATGACGGAGAACAGAGGACGGAAGACGAAAATGACAAGTTGTAGCAGCATGTCACCGATAACAGGCGAATGCGCCCGGCAGGATTCGAACCTGCGACCTTCGGTTTAGGAAACCGATGCTCTATCCTGCTGAGCTACGAGCGCGAAGATCAATAATGACATAGTATAGCATCTATGATTTTTTAGCTTTTACATTGAAGCAATATAGATTTTCGGCATATCGAAGATACAACCGTCCGCCAATCACAACCGGATGAGCCCAACTCGGCCCACTACCCTGGACGGTTACTCTTCCCTTGATTTCCATTCCATCCGGTGAGCATGTAGCAAGAGCGGCTTGACCGTTGTTCTCGCCGAGTAAATAGAGCATCCCATCAGCGAAACACAATGAGCCTTTACCTACGCCTTTTTCATTCCATTTTAGTTCACCGCTCTTAAGGTCCAGGCACGACCAGCCATTGTTATGGTTGCCGTAAATATATCCATCATGTATGATATACCCACCATGGTGACAAACCATGTCTCTGCTTGTCCAGGCCCGTTCTGCTGAGACTTTTCCATTTAACATATTCAGCTTCAGACAAATACCGCCTTTGTTATACCCATTTGCCCAGAAGACGTATCCGTCAGTGTATGCCGGGTCGGGACAATTGGCAACATTGTTCTTACACCAATCGTTACTCCACAACATATCGCCGGTGTCCGGTGAAATACAAACTATACCGTTGCGAGTACCGGAAGCAATCATAGGAACTTCATTGAACATGAAGGGAACACATGAACCGTATTCCGGGTCAGCTTCGTAGTTTTTACTTTGCCAGATAATATTCCCGTTGACCTTATCGAATGCAACGATGCAGTTGTCACCTCCTGGCTTGGCGATTGCAAGATTTTTATAAATCAAAACGGACTCGGCGTATCCCCATCTGCTGGGTTTTCCGCCAAGGTCTGTGAGGTCTTTGGACCAGTACCGACCACCAGTTTTGGCATCCAGACAGGCCAGAACTCCGTTGCCGGAAAGGATATAAACTCTGCCGCTATCAATGGTGGGAGTCGATCTTGCACCAGGTTTATCTTTGGTCCAAGCTTTATCGACAGGAACTTTCCATACGTGTTCGCCGTTCATATCGAGGGCGAGAAGAAGCAGCTTGCCTTCGATGTCACCGGTTGTATAAATAAAGCCACCGCTTACAGCAACAGTAGAGAAACCTTCACCGAGACCATCCGCCTGCCACAGCAATTCAGGTCCTCCTTCCGGCCATTCTTTCAGTAAACCCGTATCAGGGGACTTGCCGTCTCGGTTAGGTCCCTGCCAGCAGGGCCATTCGCTATTCTGGCCTGCAGATAAGGTCCCTGAGATGCAGAATGTAAAAAAAAGCGAGAAAACCTTCGTTGATTGTTTCGCTTCACTCATATCATCCTCCTTATCTATACAGCATCCTCATGTTAATAGAATTTATATCTTTTACGACTCAGAGCTTCAAAAGGATACAAAAGTATGATGATAAGGTCAAGTTTTATAGTTAAGCCATTTTCCTAATTTCCTAAGTAATAGCAGCATGTTAATAAAATTGCAAAAATATCGAAAAAAGGACAAAGCTGTAACAAAACGGTAACATTCATTTTGCATAATTACATTTGTCAAAGATACAATTTTTTTGTTATTCTATTTTTGAAAGGAGCAGAATTATGGTAACGTTAAGAAACATTTCAATTGTTTTTCTGTTGGCCGTCGGCCTGTTTGGCACAATCGCCTTTGCCAAGTCCGCCGGAACGCTGTTGCAGGAAGGGCTATATGCCGAGGAGGTTGATGGCAACCTTGATGCGGCAATCAAGATTTACCAGCAGATAATAGCCGACCCATCGGCCAACCGGTCTCATGTAGCGCAGGCCCTGTATCGGCAAGGCATGTGCTATATGAAGAAGAAAGATGAGCAGCAGGCAAGAGAGGTTTTCGGGAAATTGGTTCAGCAGTACGGGGATCAGACAAGTCTTGTTGAAAAGGTGGCACCTTTGCTTGCTGATCTCACAAACCACGACCCGGCTACATTAATGCCGCCGGATACACTCGCCTATATAGAGTTAGGTAATCCCGGAAGGCAAATCGAAACAATTCTTCAGATGTTGAAAGGTACTCCTTTTGAGAATCCTCTGGCTGCCATCAGTGGCGGCAGAAGCCAAGGTCAAACTGGACAGCCTGGAAGGTCTCCCGGTGATATAATGGCAGCTATGTTTAATCCGAGCATGATGGCGGAATTTAAGAAAATACGAGGCATGGCTATTGGTATCACAGCTATGAAACAGAATAACCCGCCAATGGTTGCCGTTTTGTATCCCGGCAAAAGTGACGCGCTTCGGGGCCTTATTTTAGCCGGATTGAACATTGTCGGAAGAGCGAGCGCATCGACAGAAGGTATGCAGACCCTCGCTATTCAAAATGGTCCGGGTGTGGCCTATGATGATGAGGTAATAATCCTTGCACAGCCCATGGAGCAACTGAACTGGTGTGTGAAGCAATATAAGGGTATTACCAACGAACCGACACTTGCCTCCCAGAACAAAGTATTTGCGAAATTAAGCAAAGAAAACCGACAAACCAATGCCCTAACGGTTTGGGTGGATGCCGCCCGCACCTATTCGGCTGTTTCCGGAATGATGGCACAATGGGGACAAACAGAACAGCTTCGTATGGTTGATGGTATTGCTGATGTGAAAAACATCGAAGATATAATCGCCACATTTGCAATCGAGGCAACAGGTATTGCAGTAGATGCCAGCATTAACTTCAAAGAAAATCATAACTGTCTGCCGTATAAAATGATTCAAACCCCAAACCTGAGCAGAAATGGTTTTATGGGTGTTCCATCTGAAGCTGTTGCCGTGGCCAGCTTTGCGTATGGTGAAGCCGGAAGCGGCAGCACAGAAACCGCACATAAAGCTTTGGAAAGGCTGACAGGTTTAAGCATGGGGCGCGAAATTTATTCCAATATTGAACAGGTAAATCTCTTCATCATGCCGAGCCAGGGGACATCCAATATAGGCGGGGCTATCGGACAAATAGCACCTTGTTTAGGCCTGACGCTAACCAGCCGCGAACCTCAGCATACTTACAAGCTTCTTACTCAAATTTTGGAGATAGCTAATCTGTTTGCAACTGCAAAAGGTGGCACACAAGCTGTTGAGCAGTCGGATGCCGCTGCGGGTAAATATATGCTGACGTTTGGTGATATGAAGATTAATTTTTACATAGGTCAGCGTGAAAAAATCACTACTTTGGCACTTAGTCCCGAAGTTCTCAAGGCTTCATTATCGGCAGTTGAAAATAAAAAATCCGTTTTGGCAGCCGGTGTTCTACAGGAGCCTTTTAAACAATTATCTGCCGATACAAGTAAAATGGTTCTGGTTAATGTCGGCGGAGCTATTCGTATAATCAGCCCAATGATAATCGGCTCTTTTCAGAGTCCTAATCGTGAAAATTTACAACAGGCATTAGAGCAGTTAGCCCCAGCCTACAGCCGAACGATTATTGAGCTTCGTACAAATGAACAGGTTAACAATTTTGCTCTGCATTATGGAATAACTAATCTTCCTCCGCTCGATCAGGTTTTTGAGCCGGTCATGCAGATTTCCAAGATAATGTCTGAAACCAAATCTTGGGGTAAAGCTGAGAAGCAAAAGAAAGAAGCTTCTGCTAATATAATCAAAACGAGCAAGGCGCCGGTAATTGATGGTGCAGCAGACGAGCTCTGGTCTGCCGCACGGCGGTACAAGATTGGGAATGTGATTTATTCGCCTCTTACGTCGGCAGATGACTGCTCGGCTGAGTTTAGAGCAATGTGGGATGAAAATAATCTCTACGTGCTTGTTGATGTGACGGATGATATGCTTGTCAACGACACAAGCCCGGACCAGCCCGTAACGCTGTCAACCGGTTCAACCGTTGTGCCCTGGTGGTTCGATGACTGCGTCGAAGTCTATATCGACGCCGATAACAGCAAATCAAATCAGTATGATAACGATGATGCACAATACCACTTCGACTGGGACAAAACCAAACCCACAATGGGCAGGCATAATGAGCACGGCAGGATGGAAAATATCGAATTTGCTATGGTGACAACTGACAAAGGATATCGTACCGAGATAAAATTTCCATGGTTAACCTTGGGGGTAAAGCCGTCTGACGGTATGAAGATAGGTTTAGATGTTCATGTGAACGATGATGACAATGGCGGAGAACGTGACAGCAAGATAATGTGGCGGAATAAAGAAGATAATGCCTGGGAGAATCCACGAGCCTTTGGGACAGCCCGATTAGTTGATCTGGTCGGCTGGTGGAAATTTGATGAGGACTCCGGGACCACCGCCCATGACTCAAGCAGTAGAGGCAACCATGGTACGCTCATCGGTGACACACAGTGGGTGACCGACGGGTTGATTGGTGGTGCATTGTACTTTAATGACTCTAAAGATACTACTTGCCGTGTCGAAATCCCCACAAAGGGCATGACGGCATCGGCAGGAACGATCGCTTTGCAAGCAAAGCTCTCACCAAATCCGCCAAGTACGGAGGTCTTTACCAGATACTTTTTCGGTCACACGACCACGCCGTATTACAATAACAGGATACAATTGTATTTGGATCAAACTACTATGACCCTGGATCTTGGTCTTGGCGATTCACATAATAGAAAAATGAATATAGCGCCTCTGGGGGTTGAAACCTGGTATCACATTGCGCTTACCTGGGATGATGGCAACTACGTAGTCTACCTGGATGGCCAAAAGCTCGCGACCGGAACTTACACCGGATTAGACACTCTCAATACTTTTGCTAACATTGGCAACGATGGCGGTGAATTAGATGAGGCTTTTGACGGTACTATCGATGATGTGCGCATTTACAACTATGCACTATCGCAGGAGGATATTGAGCAGCTTTGTAGTGTTATCTCTACTAAACCTCAGCCATCTGACAGAGCGGTGGTCGGTGCCGGTGGACCTGCTAAACTAAGCTGGAGACCCGGTATCGGTGCGGTTTCCCATAAACTCTATCTTGGCACCGACAAGGAGCGATATTTCGTTGATGGCTGGGCCGCCAAAAAAGCTGAGGTCGATATGTCAGCGCTAAGCAAAGCTATGCCGGCAATCCAGAAGGATAAAACTTATTATTGGCGTGTTGATGATGTCCAAGGAGATGGTAAAATTGTTACCGGAAACGTCTGGAGCTTTACCACAAGTGGTAAGCTCGTCGGCTGGTGGAAGCTCGACGAAGCCAAAGGTCGGGAAGTTGGTGACTCATCGGGCAACAATCATTCGGGGTCAATTGTAGGAAATCCACAATGGAGACCGAGCGGCGGTAAAATTGGCGGTGCACTGGAGCTCGACGGCGACGGTGACTATGTAAATCTTGGTAAAAGTTCGGATTTTGACTTGGCCGAACAGATTACAATAGCGGCATGGATAAAGGTAAATCGGTTTGACAAAGAATGGCAAGCCATCATCACCAAAGGCGATAGTGCGTGGAGAATGCAACGAGTGAGAGAAACCGATAGTCTCGAATTTGCCTGCTCAGGGCTGCAGGTTCCCGGTACAGAATGGGGCGGTATCTATGGAAAGATGAGCGTGAACGACGGCCAATGGCATCACACGACAGGAGTATATGACGGCAAAAAGCTCTCTTTATATATTGACGGCAAGTTAGATGTTTCTGTTAATGCTTCCGGCAAGATTAATGTAAATGATCATCCTGTTTATATTGGCGAAAATGCAGAACAAACAGGACGTTTCTGGAACGGCCTTATCGATGACGTGCGGATTTATAATTATGCCGTCAGCGAAGGCGACATTTTAGCCTTAGTCAAGGGAAGCTAAGCGAATAATTTATGAAGACCTGGGCAAAAATGGATGGCGGTTATAACCAGTTGCGGTGGGTGGTATTACTGCTTGCAATAGCGGTGATACTGCCCACCGTGTGTTTGCTCTGGTTTATGAGCCGTGCTGTCAAAAATGAACATCTGGCTGTCAGGCAAAAGCTCAGTGACGTTTACAGTCAGCGACTTGAGACTTTAAGCAAAAGGGTAGATGAGCTTTGGTCTGCTCGGCTGGAAATGCTTGAGCAACAAGCGACAGAAGAACGTCGGCCTGTTGAAATGTTCGGGAAGCTTGTGAGTCAAGAAAGTGGGACTATCAGCTCAAGAATGTGTGACGCGCTGATCATTTTCGATAGTAATGGAAAAGTTCTTTATCCAGTTACCGGAGTTGGAGAACAGCCTGCTGAATTGTCGGAAGAATTCAATGAAGCATGGGATGTTGAATTCACTGAGGAGAATTTTACTCGTGCCATAAGATTATATGAATACATAGCCGAATCCTTTGCTGATGACTACACCCGCTACAGTGCTTTAATGGGTAAGGTCCGCTGTTTAAGGAAGTTGGGAGATATCAAACAAGCTGTTGCTGTGTGCGAAAGAATAGCGTATGGACAAATTCCCGAAAACGTAGGCTCATCTTCCGCAGCTCTGATCGCTCGAGCAAGAATCCTGCTTGTAAATCTGAAGAAGGAAACCAAAGACGGCCTGAAGCAGAAAGATCTACAGGATCTGATAAGTTCTGTTATTAATTATACTCCCGGCAACGGTGACGGTTTTTTACTAATGCCATCTGGAACAAGAGTTTTTCTTTTGAGTAAAGCGCTCGAAATTATAGAAGAAAGCAAGTGGGCTGAAGAATTGAGCGCGCAGATTCTAAAGGTAAAAAAGCTGCTTTCAGCCGAGCAGTTGGCTCTGGTTGTTCTTGATAAATATTATACAGCAGTGGCATCGGAGCCCTGGTCTGAAGAGAGTGCTCTTAAAATGGTATCGCTGCTGCGTGCAACACTGGATACGATTCAGGAACTCGAATGGGGCTGGACCGAACAACTGCAACGACAGATATCAACCGTTTTAGATTCGTATCGTGCCAGGAAGGTAACCGCCGCTGCGTTCGACCGCTCTGCTTTTGCTGTTTCATTTGGTTCCTGGCCTGAAGATTGCCTCCGTAAACTGGATTTGCCTGATGGAATCTTTGGTATGTATCATAACATCAGTGACAAGACATACTTATTGTTACAGAAAGCAGATAGTTTTAGTTTTGATTTCGATGTATGTGGCGATGCACTCGAAAAGACCGGCGTTTCCTGCAGAATAACAGATAATTTCGGCTTGTACGCCTGTGGTTTGAAAAATCCCGAGAAAGCAGCTTTTCTAAAAGTGCCGTTAGGGAAGTTTTTTCCAGGCTGGCACGTTGAAATTCATTTTAAGGATTTTAATATCTTTGAAAGAACAGCCAGCAGGCGGGCTGTTATATATACATGGGTGGGATTGCTGGCTATTGCTGCGATGATTGCAGCCGGATTGTTAGCTGCGCAGGTTGTAGGGAAGCAGATAAGGCTAAATAAGCTAAAAAACGATTTTATTGCTACTGTTTCACACGAATTGAAAACACCGCTGGCTTCGATGCGTGTCTTAGTGGATACGTTGCTGGAAGGTAACTATAGGGATCAGCAGCAAGTGACAGAATATTTGCAATTGGTTTCAAAAGAAAATGAAAGACTTACAAGATTGATTGATAACTTTCTTACTTTTTCAAGGATGGAGCGTAACAAACAGGCGTTTGAGATGCTCAGAGCTCATCCTGCTGCAATCGCCCGTGACTCTGCCGAGGCGGTTAAAACCAAATTCAGCAGAGGCCGATGCAAGTTTGAAGTGGATATACAGGAAGGTTTGCCGGACGTGCTGGCAGACCATGATGCAATGGTGACGGTACTTGTAAATCTGTTGGACAACGCATATAAATATTCGTATGATGATAAGCACATTGATCTGAGAGTTTTCAGCGAAAATAGTTCAATTTGTTTTTGCGTTTCCGACAACGGTATCGGCATGTCACGTCGAGCCACAAAGAAGATATTTTCAAGGTTTTATCAGGTTGACCGCAGCCTTACACGGTGTGCAGAAGGTTGCGGATTGGGTCTGAGCATCGCGAAATTTATCGTCGATGCTCACAAAGGCTCAATTTCTGTGGAAAGTAAAACCGGTCAGGGAAGCACATTTACAGTAAAGCTCTCTGCTGTAAAAGCTGATTCCGGTGGAAAGGATTAATAAGATGAAAAACGTGCTGATTGTTGAAGATAATCCCGCTATGCTGCGGGGTCTCGAAGATAACTTTATGTCGAAAGGTTATTATGTAAAAACGGCAGTTGACGGCGAGCAGGGCCTAAATTCCGCTTTAGCTGAAAGACCCGACCTTATCATTCTTGATATTATGCTGCCCAAACTCAATGGTTATGAGGTGTGCAGCCTTATCCGCGAGAAAAATCTTGAGATGCCGATAATAATGTTGACCGCAAAAGACGAAGAATCTGATATTCTTTTGGGATTGAATGTCGGTGCCGATGATTATGTCACCAAGCCATTCAGCATAAAGATATTGCTGGCGCGAGCGGAAGCTTTTCTGCGGCATCGAGATAATGAAAAAAGGTCGGTTTATGAATTCGGTAACTGTCGATTTGATGTTATAGCACGCACTCTGACACGTGACGACAGAGAGATCAAACTTGGTCCTGGAGAATTTAGAATGCTGCACCTGTTCCTTAAAAAGAGCGGATGCACTCTGAGCCGCGACGAGATACGAAACGCTGTTTGGGGCTATTCACATTTTATTACTCTGCGGGATGTTGACAATTGTGTTGCAATGTTGAGAAATAAAATAGAGCCTGATACAAACAATCCAGTATTTATTCACAGTGTAGGAGAGTTAGGCTACAAATTTGAGCAGAACAAAATATATGGAAACAATTTTGATAATTGAAGACGATCCCGCTATGCTGCGGGGCTTGAAGGATAACTTCGAGTTTAAGGGCTACCGCGTCAAGACCGCCCTGGATGGTGAACAGGGCCTTGAAGCAGCATTGGCTGAGAATCCAGACTTGATCATACTTGACATTATGCTGCCGAAAATTAATGGCTATGAAGTATGCAGCCACATCCGTGAAAAAAATCTTGATATGCCTATAATAATGCTTACCGCCAAGGACCAGGAATCAGACGTTATACTTGGGC
>CAZVUF010000104.1:0-9152 GCA_964629355.1 uncultured Pirellulales bacterium
GATAAAATCGGCGACTTTGACGTCGAGTGCCTGCAGGAGATGCTGCGGAGCTTCTCGAATGCCGGCAAATTCAATCTGCATATAAACGTGCCTTATGGCATAAACAGCCATCACATCGCTGAGGCGATTTTCAAAGCGCTCGGCCAGGCGCTGGCAGAAGCTGTAAAAATTATCGGGACGGATGTCCCCAGCACTAAGGGAAAGTTGTGATTGAAGAGTCTGAGGCTGAATATCGAAGCGGTATCGGCACCGATATACACAGGTTTGCTGAGGGCAGAAAGCTGATGCTCGGCGGAGTTTATGTGCCGTTCCCTGCCGGTTTGGCCGGTCACAGCGACGGTGATGTGTGCTTACACGCTGTCATTGATGCACTACTGGGGGCAAGCGGCATGGGTGACATTGGGACATTGTTCCCCGATACAGACACCCAGTGGAAGGATGCAGACAGCAAAGAGCTTGTGCTTATTGTAAAAGAAAGACTTGAAGAAAAAAAGTGGCAGGTGGTTAACATCGATGTTGTAATACAAGCAGAGTACCCACGACTTGAGCCGTTCAAAGGACAAATTAAACGCTGCATTGCCGAGCTTTTAGGAATTGATTTTACTGCGGTGAATGTAAAGGCTAAAACAAATGAATCGCTTGGAGATATCGGAGCCGGCCAGGCAATAGCAGCTACGGCAATAGCGCTTTTGAGAAAAAAGAAAAGAAGAACGCTGTAATAAGGCAACAAAATGGGACTCAGTCTTTACAATAGCTTGACGAGGAGAAAAGAGGAATTCAAGCCGCTGGTAGAAGGCAAGGTCGGGATTTATGTCTGTGGGCCAACCGTATATGGAGAGACACATTTAGGACATTCAAAAAGCTATGTAAGCTTTGACATCCTCGTTCGATATCTTCGTTACCTCAGGTATGATGTCACCTACGTCCAAAACATAACTGATGTAGGTCATTTGCTCGGTGATGCTCAGGAAGGTGAAGACCGGATGATGGTGGCTGCTGCAAGAGAGCATAAACACCCAATGGCCGTAGCAGAGTTTTATACCCGCAATTATTTTGAGGATATGGACAAACTCAACTGCGTTCGGCCTGATATCAGCCCACGGGCAACTGGTCATATAGTCGAGCAGATAGAGCTGGTAAAGACGCTTCTGGAGAAAGGTTATGCTTACGAGGCAAATGGCTCGGTCTATTTCGATGTGTCTAAATTCAAGGACTACGGGAAACTTTCCGGCAGAAATACCGAAGAGATGTTAGCCGGCGTTCGCGTGGAGGTCTCGCCGGATAAAAAAAATCCGGTTGATTTTGCACTTTGGAAGAAAGCTGAACCAAACCACATTATGCAGTGGCCCAGTCCCTGGGGGATGGGTTTCCCAGGCTGGCATGTAGAATGCTCAGTGATGGCTATGAAGTATTTAGGTAAGACCATCGATATACATGGCGGTGGGCTTGATAACCAGTTTCCACATCATGAATGCGAGATAGCTCAATCGGAGGCTGCAAATGGTGTGCAGTTCGTTCGATATTGGGTTCATAATAATATGGTTACTGTAGATGGACAGAAAATGAGTCGAAGTCTCAATAACTTTATTAATTTAAAACAGGCCTTTTCCGGTACTCACGAAAGATTAACCAGAGCTTATGATCCGATTGCCATAAGGCAATTGGTTCTTAACAGTCACTATCGAAGTCCGCTGGATTTCTCAGATGCGGCTTTATTTGGGGCCCAGAGCGGCTATAAAAGAATAACAGAAACGGTCGAAACGCTGCGGAAAAAAATGGCTCAAGCCCGCAAGGGCGAGCTTGATTCTGAACTTGCGGAGCAGCTTAAGCAATTAAGGGAAAAATTCGAAGCAGCGATGAATGACGATTTGAACACCTCAATTGCCTTGGCGGTCCTTTTTGAACTGGTTCGGCTGGCTAACAAACTGCTCGAAGATAGCAGAACAACAATGCAGACTCTTAATGCGGTGGAGGTTTTATTGGGCCGGTTGGGCGGAGAGGTCTTGGGCATCGTAAAAGACGAATATATTCGAACCGACCAAGCCGACAGTGAGCTTGTTGGAAAGCTGGTAGATATTGTGATTGAACAGCGCAGTGAAGCTCGCAATGAGAGAAATTTTGTGAAGGCGGATAATCTTCGCAAGCGTCTGGATAATATCGGCATTGTCCTGGAAGATAAGCCCGACGGAACTGGGTGGAAATGGAAATGAGAATTCTCGGCATCGATCCGGGCCTGCAGGTTTGTGGGTATGCTTGTCTGGAGGCGGACCAAAACACGGAAAGACTTATCGAGGCAGGTGTTTTCAGGACGTCCAGTACCCCTTCTTGCTTTCGCCAGCCCCCGCGTCTCCCGACGCAAGGCGGGGCGGCGGGCAAGAAAGCAGGGGGGATAGAAGCGAAGCTGAACCAGATAGCCGATGATATGGATTCACTTTTAGAGAGATTCGGGCCTGAGATTGTTGCGGTAGAGCAATTGTACTCGCACTATACGCATCCGAGAACAGCGATATTGATGGGACATGCAAGAGGAGTTATATTACAACGATGTGCAAAGGCCGGCATAGAGGTTAAAAGTTTTAATGCTACTCGCATAAAAAAGTCACTAACCGGCAACGGCAGAGCGTCAAAAGAGCAGGTGCAGAGGACTATTCAAACGATTTTATCTCTGTCACAGCTTCCTGAGCCGAGCGACGTGGCAGATGCAATTGCAGCGGCACTGTGCTGCGCAAACTCGCTAAGGACTTTGACTATAGCATAGAGAGCGTAAAATATGATTGCAAGGATTGAGGGAAAACTTCTTCAGCTCAATACAGAGAGTGCACTTGTACAAGTTGGGTCGGTCAGCTATGAAGTTATGCTGCCCGGTTATTGCGTCAACGCGTTAGCGGATAAGATAGGCTCGAACATCTCGCTTTGCACTATGGAATATTATGAAGGTGCGCCGGGTGGTGGCAATCTGATACCGAGGATAGTGGGTTTTTTAAGTTCGCGTGAAAGAGACTTTTTCACAAAATTCACAAGCGTCAAGGGAATAGGCATAAAAAAAGCCTTGCGGCTGCTGAGCATTCCCATAGCAACCATAGCAGCGGCGATAGAAAATAATGATGACAGAACATTGCAGACTCTCGATGGCGTAGGGCAAAAGATGGCTCGTCAGATTATAGCCGAGCTAAAGGGCAAACTAAAAGCTTTCGCAGTAGGGATTGAGTCTGAAAGACCCGAAACGAGATTTAAACCGTTCCAGATCGAGGCTCTGGAGGTTCTTATTGCCTGGGGCGAAAAAAGAAACGAGGTGATGGAGCTTATTCAATTGGCCTGCGAAAGGCATCCTGATATAAGAACCGCAGAGGCTCTTGTGCCATTAGTGTACAGGTTAAAGCAGGGAGTAGAAGTATAGAAATTAAAAATGTAAAACGCAAAGTGTAAAGCCAAAGTTCAAAATTTAAAAAGTTTTGGCTTTTGAATTTTGGTTTTTAATTTTGAGATTTAAGTTTTCAGTTTTAGATGTTATGGCTATAGGTAGAACCATAAGCGGACAGGTATTTAATGAGGCGGAGGAAAGTTTTAACATTTCTCTTCGGCCGAAGCGTCTGGACGAAT
Source organism: uncultured Pirellulales bacterium (assembly GCA_964629355.1). GTDB lineage: Bacteria > Planctomycetota > Phycisphaerae > Sedimentisphaerales > Anaerobacaceae > CAZVUF01. The sequence continues at coordinate 3,601 of CAZVUF010000104.1, forward strand.
GCGTAGGCCAGTGCAATGTCAGGGAAAAACTTGCCATTGCCATAGAGGCAGCCAAGCAGAGAACCGAACCATTAGAGCACATTTTGTTTTACGGCCCGCCGGGGCTGGGTAAAACGACGCTCGCTCACGTTGTAGCAAATGAGATGGGAACACGAATACGGTGCTCGTCTGGGCCCGCTTTGGTAAAAGCCGGTGATGTGATGGGCCTTTTGAGCAATATTAACACCGGCGATATACTTTTTATTGATGAAATTCATCGGTTGAGCACAACAGTCGAAGAGTTTATTTATCCGGCAATGGAAGAGTTCAGGGTTGACTTTACCGTCGATAGCGGCCTGCACGCAAAGACTATAAATTTTCCGTTGAAGCGTTTTACCTTGATTGGCGCAACCACACGAGCGGGCCTGTTGAGTGCGCCGCTCCGCAGCCGATTTGGAATGCTGTATCACCTGGATTTTTATAACACAGATGAGTTGACTGCAATTGTGGCGAGGTCTGCGCAGCTTTTGCAACTACCGTGTGAGGATGGAACGCTGGAATTGATTGCGAGTCGATCACGTGGAACACCGCGAGTGGCCAATCGGCTGCTAAAACGAGTGCGTGACTACGCACAAGTTAAAGGCTCAGGTGCTCTTAGTGCTGACATCGTTGAAAATGCGCTGAAGATGGAGCAGATCGACACGTTGGGACTGGATGAATTAGACAGGGCATTTCTGCGTGCGCTGATTAATGTTTATGAAGGAGGCCCAGCCGGTATTGAAGCAATCGCAGCTACACTTGGCGAAGAAAGGGACACACTTGAGGACGTTGTTGAGCCGTATCTTCTACAGATAGGCTTTGTGCGCCGAACAAAACGAGGAAGAGAAGTCACCAAGCAGGCCTGCGAACATTTGGGTCTAAAATATCATAAAAAGAAAAGCGATGCCGAACAGTCCGAATTATTTGGGCAAGATAGTCAATAAAGTGATGATCTGGAATAGATTGCCGCGCTCGGCTACGCCTCGCTCGCAATTACGCTAAAAGCGAGTCCCCCCGTCATTGCGAGGAGTCCTGATATATCGGGACGACGAAGTAATCTCTCAATTGCTAAAAAGTTTTTTATTCGATTCAACCCTTCATTATATGTTTTGCCATTTTGGGTCGGTGGCCGAGAATCGCCGTAAAGTGGGTGACCAAAATCTTCTCAATTTCGTGCAGCGAACTTTGCGGTGCTTGGATAATCTGCTTCAAATTGCTTAAACAAACCGCAGCATTTGTGCTTAATTTAATCTTGTCCGAAAAACTTGCCTCACAATCTCTGCAAATAAGTCCATTAGCGGAACTGCTGAAATACACTTCGTATCTCGTTGCTCGTATCTCGTCGCTCGCTATTTGTGTTTCGTATCGCTTTTTGCAGTTGACACAGGCATTTAGAATAGGCGTTAGGCCGATTTCTCTGAGCAGAGTCAACTGAAACAGTATAAGTAGCGACAGCATGTCTCGGTGCTCTATGCTTTGTGCCTGGTGCTCTTCGACATTCTGCAGGAAGTTGAGGAAGCTGTCGAAAAGTTCCGGATGCGGATCGTTGTCATGTGTCAGCTTATTCAGAAGTTCAGCAGCGAAAAGACAACAGTTGAAGGCAAACAAGTTACTTGTTAGGCCGGTAAAACCATGCTGCTGAAATTCTGTCAAGGTCGCAAGTTTTTCTTTTGTCGGATCAGAAAAAACAATTTCGCCGTATGAAAGCATTTCTATTGGCCCATCGAAAGCTGATTTTGGTCGTTTCGAGCCTTTGGCGATGGCTCCGACTTTGCCGTTTGCTTTGGTAAAAAATGTGACTATCTGAGATGTTTCGGAATAATCGATGACTCGTATGCAAACTGCTGTGTCTTTGGTCAACATGGATTAAGTTAATTAGTGGATTGGCGACTAATTCACTAATTTGCCTCAGTGCTTTTTTGGATCCTGATATGTTTAATTCTCCGTGGTTCGGCTGAAGCGATACTAAATTTCAGGTTTTCGTAATCGAATTTTTCGCCGGCTTTAGGGATGTAGCCCAGATGTGAGCAAACAAAACCACCTATGGTGTCATAGTCTTCATCTTCGGGAAGATTTAACTCAAATTGGTCGTTGAGGTCGTCAATGTATGTCCGCGCGTCTACCTCGATGGTATTTTGGTCAACTTTTTTTATAGGTTCAGGAGGAGTTTTTTCATATTCATCTGTTATTTCACCGACAAGCTCTTCGAGGATATCCTCTAAGGTAATAATGCCGGCTGTTCCGCCGTACTCATCGAGCACTACGGCTATGTGTTGTTTCTTATTTTGAAACTCGTGCAGTAAAACTCTCAGCGGCTTTGTTTCGGGAACAAAATAGGCTCCTCTCATTTGATTACTTATTTTAAAGTCTTCTGGTTTTTTCCCAATCTCAGCCAGCAGGTCCTTAGCATAGATAAGGCCGACTATATTGTCGATATTGTCTTCAAAGACTGGAACGCGAGTATGGCCGGCGTTGTTTATGGTTTCCAAAATCGTTTTCAAATCGGAGTTGACCTCAACGGCTACTATATCTGTCCGCGGAGTCATAATTTCAGCAGCAGTAGTTTCGCTCAGTTCTAATACGCTTTCGATCATTTTCTGTTCTTCTCTATCGAGCACACCTTCAGTTCTCTGCTGCTCAAGGTCGTTTAGAAACTCCTCCTGTTTTTCTTCCTGCCGTTCTTCAGGTGATATTTGGGCGACACCGGCCAGGCGTCTGATCAGGCCGTCATATAATCCAAAGATGTAAAGAACGGGCGAGACTATTGCTGCAAAGAGCATCAACAGTCTGTATGTTCGAGACAGGATTTTTTCGCCTGCATATTTCGCCCAGGCGTGAGGTATTGCCGTGCTGAATACCGAAAATAGTGCCATGGCAATTATAAATGCAAGAGCATAGTCACTAATTGTCGGCTTGGCCGGGCGCAGCCTTGCAAAAAGTGCGACCAGCAGCAGCAATATACACATATTAAAGAAAAGGCGATACAGAGAACAAGTCAAAATCAGTTTCTCCGCATTTTCTACTACACGATTTGTGAGTTTTTCTCTATCTAATCTCTTGAGAGCCTGCTGTAACTTAATGTGTGAAAATGTCCGCAATGCAATACCATTGACGGAAAAAAACAGAGTAGCTCCGGTGAAAAAACAAATCAGTAACACAACCCAGCCGACGTAGCTCACTGCTTAATATCCTTTCAATCAAACTAAGAATATCGAATTTCGAAGTTCATTGTTCCAGATTCGATATTCATTTGCTCTTATTATACATCAAACCATAACCAAATTGTTGCAAAATTTCATCTTCCATCTCGTGCATCTTTTTGGCCTGTTTTTGAGTGGAATCGTCGTATCCGAGATTGTGAAGCAGGCCATGTGTGATATACAGTGCTAATTCAGCTTCGGCGTTGTGACCTCGCAAATCTGCTTCCTTGAGGGCTAATTCCCCGTTAACGACCAGCTCAAATGATTTGCCTCGCTCCGGCTCGCGCCTGCGCCGGGACGAGCCGGCCTCATAAGCCTGCTCACTCGCCTCCGGCATAACTGGGTCGGACAAATCAAAGCTCAAACAATCAGTGGTGGATTTACGATTTAGAAACCGAGCGTTAACCTTACGCATTTGTGTATCGTCAACTATTGCGATGCTGACCATTGCATTTAAGAGCTGAAAACGCCTGCAGATCGATTTAACAAGTTTTTTTATTTTGGGCAGAGACACTTTAATGCCCTGGAAGCTTTTGGCGATCTGAATAGTTATCATGTTTTACAAATTCAGACTGTCAATTGTTTTTTCCGCTCAGCCTGCCTGTTCTGTTGCGATTGTGCGTCTTCAGGTTCATCCGGTGCTTTGGGATATGCGATTCGGCCATGATAATGTGCCGCGAGAGTTTTCGACATACTTGCCTCTATCTGGCTTAATTCCCGCAGCGACAGGTCACACTCATCGAACTGGCCGTCCTGCAGACGCTTCATAGCCATATTATGCACAACTGCCTCTATTTTTGTTGGTGTCGCTTCAGGCAATGACCTGACGGCGCCTTCTACAGTGTCAGTCAACATCACAATCGCAGCTTCTTTTGTTCGCGGCTTTGGACCAGCATATCTGAACTCACTCTCGGAAGGTGGAGCCTGCCTGTGTCTTTGCCCGGATGAGGTGTCGGAAAGGGGAGGACCCCCATTTTGTGGGAATTCAGCTTCATATTTCTTTTTAGCCTCATTGTAAAAAGGTTCGACGAGGGTTGTTCCGTGGTGTGTCTCAATAAACTGTCGAAGCACGGCAGGCAGACCATATTCCCTGGCCATTTCTATCCCATCTTTGATATGGCCTACAATAATCAATTGACTCATTGCGGGCGAGAGCTCCTTATGCCGACTGGCCAGGCCCATTTCATTTTCGACAAAGTATGTAGGCTTGTTAATTTTTCCGATGTCGTGGTAGTAAGCCCCGACCCTGCATAAAAGTCCATTTCGTCCAATTGCCTCAGCAGCGGCTTCGGCGATAGAACCAATTAATAAACTGTGGCTGAATGTGCCAGGTGCTTCCATGGCGAGCTTTTTCAATAAAGGCTGATTTGCATCGCTGTAATCCAGAAGAGTCATACTTGTTGCAATGCGGAACACTTTTTCAATAAGTGGCAGCAAGCCCTGAATGAGTACACTAACACCTATGGTGACACCTGCATGAGTACCCGCATTGGTAAAGACTTTATTGGCTCCCGAAGGGTGAGCCAATAAACCTAAAGCCAAGGCTATTATGAAAACCATTAATCCTGCTAATGTGCCGACTTCTAATAATTTCATTCTGGTACGGATTTCTCGTAGAGAGAAACAGCAGGTGACAGCACCGGCGGACATAGTCAAAAAAAGCCTGAAGTTTGTCAGTTGATATTCATCAATTTGCCGTGTAATATTCGTCATCGGTCCCGCGGCAAAGCAGGCAAACAGGCAATAAAATATGCTCATACCTATTGCAAAACGTTGGTTGTAAGTGATGGCTAAAATGATTGCAGCGGTGGCTGAAGTGCCCATGGCCCAGGCAGTATGCTCAGTTGTTAACATGCCTATCTTGGTTATTGCTAACAGAACCACGAACAGGCCGACTAATGCTCCGGCCCTGGCGTGGTTTTTGATTATTCGCTTTTGGTAATGGTGGATATAGAAAGCCGCGGCGACAGAAACAAGCACGACTATTACGGATAACAGTATCAGGTCGAGAAAACGGGTTTGATAGATTGAATCAAAATATAAGATGGGGATGCAAAAAATGATGAAAAGCAGCCATAGCAGCAACGAAATGATAACGTCGGTATTAGCGAGCCGGTTTATCTGCAGAGAACGTCCCGCATATATGCTCTTACGCACCTTACTTCGCCGAGGACTTGTCTTTCTAAAAAACCACATAAATCGATATAAAATTAAATATCAAAAATTAAATATCAAAATTACATTGCAAAATGCAAAATTCCTTTTTTGAATTTTGATTTGTCATTTTGATTTTTGCATTTTAATTTTTGATTTCTTTTTATAAGCCCTTACGAT
>CAZVUF010000105.1:0-9055 GCA_964629355.1 uncultured Pirellulales bacterium
CGGTGCCAGGCAGCTCAAAGCTGAAGTTCTCAACATCAAGCATAATCGGCTCCGGAGGGATGCTTGCAAGGTAACGAAGCTCACCTTCAGACAAAGCCCGGTCGTAAATCCGCAGCTCGTCGATGAGGCCATCCCAGTAGCGGCCTGTCGCTTCAGGGTTATCACCAATAAACATATTCATCGTATTGACACTTATGGGCTCAGTAGTGGGAACGCTCCCGTCAAGCACCCCGTCCAGATATACCATGATGTTTGAACCATCAAACATACCGGCGACGTGATGCCATTCGTCATAGCCAACCGCTGTAACTCCATCAAAGGAAGCGGTATCAGGGGCATTCCAGATAGTAATACCAAAGTGGAACCTCGGATCCATGTTAACATTACCAAGCCTCCAGGCGTTTTCACCTTTAGCAGCGATAGCCGTCCACGCGGTGGGGATTGACCTAATAGTTACCCATGCGGAGACTGTAATCTCGTTGGTGGTAACATCGAAGAGCGGATCATAGCCGCAATCCACATAGTCGCCATCACCGTCAAGGTCCAGCGCCATGCCTTCCTGTCCTGCGACGAAGTTCGGATCGCCGAGAATAGTACCATTAAGCCCGTTGCCGGAGCTATCGTCTGCGTTGTTCTCCATTGCGTAGTAAGCTACCAGACCATCAGTGCCAGGATCAACCGGCACGTTGAGCATATAATCAACCGCGTTGAGGAACATCAGTTCGCCATCTGGATACAAATCATACATACCCGCCGTTTCTGAGTTTATGCCCTCAGTCTCGCGACTGCCGGTCAGGATGACCAGACGATGACCGCCCAGTACGTCCGTTCCTGCCCCGCCAGAGTGCGTTAAAGTGGCTCCAGCCTGCCATTCGGCGATAACCATGCCACCAACAGGACCGTTGACGGGAGCATTGGGATCTGCTGGTGCGGCAATCGTGGCCAGCACCGTTCCGTCAGCGTTCACCGGATCGTCATTGATCGAGATACCCCGCGCCACAGTTACCCCGTCGGTGGGATAGACGACAACACCGGCATATGGATTGTCCATGGTGCCGTCAGTCAGCGGGATTCCCGCGAAGATCGGGTGAGTCGGGTCGTTGACCGTTAGTGCGACGTCCCCGGTGATGTCCGGCATATTCGTGCCGGTGGTGTAGCCCATGCGGCTGGACCGCAGGACGTAACCATTCACGATTATCATGGGAGCGGAAATGCTGTTCCACGTCGTGGCCGCATCGTTGCTATAATTGCCACTGCTGACCGAGCGGCTGATGATCACCAGGTCCACCGCATTGATAACCGCCGTATCAGGAGTGCCCGTCGTGATATAGCGCGTCACGTCGTAGCCGTTGGCAGTGAGCAGATCGGTGTACGCCTTATCGGGCGCTTCGGTGAAGCCAGCACCGGCAGCACCGCCCGAGGGCATGTCATCAGCTCCATGGAAGGAGACCCAGATGATTTTCGGTGATATTGTCATAAACATCCAGACCGGCCCGGGCGCCTCGTGGCAGACCTTTTTAGCTACGACCTGCCATGAATACAAGGCTCCTCGGTTCAACTCACCAGGGCAGAAACTCGGCTCAGTCAAATCAGATGCAACCAGTTGCATCACTCCATCCGGTCCTGACATATAAACATCCCAGGTTGTGATAGACGAATCTGGGTCTGCGTCCCATGACAGACAGGAATCAATCGCCACTCCTACAGCAGCGTTTTTTGGATTGGGATTTGATGGAACCGCTGGTGCTGGGCCGATATCAATTATCAGACGCCAGGACAACAGAGCTCCGGTGTCTAATCGGGCATCATCTCTCATATTGAGTCGCCAGGTGCCCTGGGCGTTTTTGCCGTCTAATACAGACAGATTTCCCTCGGGTTTATAGGAGCCTGTATATGGCGGCGACCCAGCTGCAATTGACGTGGAAGCTTCATCATCAAGCTGCGTTTCTATAAAATTATCGCCGCTTCCGTCAACATCTGTGAAAAGCTCTACCTGTGTTCCATCGGGTGCGATGAGATAGATATCCAGGTCGGTAACCCAGGTGTGGTTAATGTTAAGTACGACATCCACATCTTGAATTATAAATGAATCCGGCACAGTCAAAGAAGAAAAGGTTCTTGTAAAGTCCGTGAAATTTTTGGGTACATCTGTACTTTCATAAGTACAAGTTACCCCTCTTGCTTCTGTTAATAGAAACAAAGACATGACAATTACAATCATAATTGTCGTAAACCTGAAATTGGTTTTCATTTTTCTTACCTCCGTACAATTATTAGTGCCTCCTTCTCTCACTATATTCCGCTACATACATCCCTGTGTGTAGCAACAATTAAACTAGGCCAATATCAGCACCTCCTTTCTCTGCAAATCGGCACTTCTTTTTTAATTTTTTCTCTCAGGAAAAAACCTATACTAAGGTCATATTATTTTATTAACACAACCATCTGCTCTTGTAGTCTTACCGCCTGCTAAAAGTTGAGGAAATACCTCTATAGCATGAATGCCTTCTAAGCTGATAAATATTTTGTATATGTGCCCAATTATATCCTGATGTAATCCTTTACTGACATGCCTTTAGATAAGACTTTGATTGGTGTTTCCTCCTTTCACACCACCTTTAGTTTATAACTAACAAATTCTGAAGTCAAATAAAAATTTTAGTAAATGAGTATTTTTTCAATGGATTATGCCCCTTTTCTTTTACAAGAAAGACCTTTTTTCTGAAACATAGCTTGCTACGCTGTCGGTTTAACCAACCTATTAATGATCACTTTATTAGAATACGTGCTTAATTAGGTTATCTGCCGATTTATTTATCCTTAAATAAGTATAGCACTTTATCCCAGATAGACTGATAAATGTCATCGCAAACAGAATAATCTGTGTTGTGTCCAAAACTCTTTATGTGCCTTCCGCCACAAGCAGACTTTTACAAGCCTCACAATACAATTTTAGGCCTTTTTTCTTGTTATAAAATTATGGTAAGTGGGTATTTTCAGATTAACAAACGAAGCTTTTATACGAATTGTTGTTATTTTTCAAAAAAACAATAACTGGTCGCAGAAAACCGCAGAAAGAAACGTTACAGAGGTAAGGAATTTCATTATAAATTTAACAATTCAATTGTTAGGTGAAAGCGATATCATTCTCTCTTTGATAATTGACGGTGGCGCCTGCTTGATATACAATCCTGCTGTATACGTTTTCTAATTGTTTTTTGGAAAGGATTTGTGATGGATTTTGAGCAGAATAATAATCTTTCAGGGTCAAGAGGGTCGCACTCTTCCGAGCCCGTACCTGGCGTAGGTCAAATTGGACCAGCAGTAAAACCGCCAAGAAGAGGAACCGGCTGGAAGGTGTTCTTTGGTATTGTCTTAGCGCTGTCGATTTTGGCGAATATCGCGTTGGTTTTGATGTTAATCGGGATAGTGGCTATCTTCACAACTGGACAAAGAGACTTGCTCATTGAAGAAGTTATTCGCAAGGGGCCGGTAAGAAACAAGATAGCAGTAATTACCATAGAAGGCATAATAAATGGCGAAGAAGCTCAGGATGTTTACAAACAGTTAAAAACAGCCCGGCAGGATAAGCACATTAAGGGACTTATCGTTCGCGTAAATTCACCCGGCGGCACCATTTCCGGCAGCGACCAAATTTACAATGAAATCCGGAAATACCGGGACGAGGAGAAAAAACCGGTCATCGCGTTTATGCAGGGTATTGCTGCCTCCGGCGGCTATTATACATCGGTTGCATGTGAGAAGATTATAGCAGAACCGACTACAATTACAGGCTCGATCGGTGTTATAAGTTTGTACTTTGTAGTTCAGGAACTGTTGGAAGATACGCTCGGTATTTTGCCGGTCGTCGTCAAATCCGGCGAAAAAAAGGATTGGCCCAGCTCATTCCAGGCACCAACAGAGGAACAATTGAAATATCTCCAGGATAAGCTGATTACTCCTGCTTATGAGCGATTCGTTGAAATTGTTGTCAATGGGAGAAGTACAGCACTTTCGGAAAGCCAAATTAGAAAGCTTGCCGATGGCAGTATCTTTGGTGCTCAGGAAGCACTTGAGGAAAAACTGATAGACGAAATCGGCTATCTGGATGAAGCAATAGATATGGTCAAATCACTGGCGGGAATTAGAGATGCTCAGGTGGTAGAGTATCGTAAAACATTTTCCTTGATCGATTTTTTAGGCTACCACAATCAAAATGTTTTGAAGTTCAGCCGGGAGACACTTTACGAATTTAGTACACCGCAAATAATGTACCTTTGGACAGGACGTTAGTAACCGGTAGCAGTAAAAATTGTGGAGGTTTAATCCTATAAGCTGCAGGTCGAATTTGTGCAGCTTGTTTTTTCTTAATAGTCTTTGAATTTTCTCATCCACTCAGGCCAATCACCAGGCATGACACCTCCTGCGGTGGTCCAGGGACCGGGACCATTTTCTTCGTATGCTCGGTGCCATTTTAAGGTCCATATCTCTTTAAGTCCGGCATTTTTGACGGACCAATCCAGAAAGGCCATATTTATGTATCCATTGTGTCGGTTGATGCAGATACGTCTCATATGTTGCAGGCTCTGCCACGCCATATCTTCTGTTTCCGGCGGTGTATCTATGTCCCTTGGGAAGACATTGAATCGCAGTGCGTCCATAAGCAGAGGTATATAGCCGGCGCCATTCACATTGGGAGTTCTCCAGTTGTTTACAGTCTCAAAATTTTCATAGACCGTAACGGACGTTGGGGGAGGGTTTTCCACCCAGCCATTTATCCCGTAGCTGCCCCAGTCACCTTTCGGGTCATAGCCCTGGTCGTCTTCAACCGTAAATACTCCCCAGGCGGAAAATACATTAAATACGCCATCTGCTACGCCATCTGAATCTGCATCCACAGGCTTTATGGCGGTTGGACAGCACATAATTTTTTTATCATTATGATAATACGGTCTCAGAGCATTAAACCAATGATTTCTGTGCCCAGGGCTGTTGGTGGTACCGACTCCAGCCTGGAACTTGCCATCGTGGTCCTGGGTGTACATCGAAAAGAAAACGGCCCATTGTTTGAGGTTCGCACGGCAGGCGATTGTCTTGGCTTGAAGCTTTACCCGATTCAAGGCTGGCATAAGAATCGCCATTAAAAGCGCAATAATGGCGATCACTACCAGAAGCTCGATTAGAGTAAAACCTTTTCGATTATACACAATTCCTCCTTCTATTGACAGCTTGATGCAATATAGAAGTTATGTAAACGTAATGTTTTAACATACACTATATTATACGTTTTTTACTATAAACGCTATATTCCCCAAAATAGTAATATACCTTAAATGCCGTTTTTCTGCAATAAAAAAAATGAATTTTTGTTAGATAGCTCAATACCGTTAGAGCTGCTTAGTTCAGCCATTATTGACTCTGATATTGTTAGGCAAAATTAATAAGAGCTGTGTAAAATAAGAAGTATTGGGCCAAACAGTAATACCCTCGTAATTTGCTGCGGTCCATCATCCAAAGCGAAATAATGATACCTTTTAGAGCTTCAGAATAATATAAAGATTTTGTTATTTTGTAAGTCAAAAGCCTTTTTGAAATACCTAATTAAGGCACATTGAAGATAGGGGATTTCACGCAATTACCTTTTTCGTCTGCAATTTTCGAAGCTACTGTTTACATCTGGGATTAGGAGCTTAAAGCGTGTTTTCGGGTGGAAAAAGCCGATTTGTTTGTATGATTCCTAAACAGGTACTCGCGTAGAGATTTCTCTTGACATAGGCATATTAAGTTTAATATAAAAAGGATAGCTTCGCAAAGTAATATTATAACGTACGCGGCAAGATGTTTTTAAGGCATTGAGGAAATACTATAATGTATTATCTCAATTGCGGAGTTTCGTTTTAATTTTCTATTGCTAAATCAAGTTTAAATTCAATTTAAGACCATATTGAGTTTTGCTTACTAACGGAATCCAGCCGGATTTGGAAAGGAAGGGGGTAGAAGCAAATTCCAAAATGTATTCAATCGGTCGATATATGTAGAATAACGGGTTTTTTATCGGTCGTTATACTCGTTTTTTGAAGGAGGATTATTATGTGTAAGAAATTGTTTGTTTTGGAGTTAGTGTTTTTGCTATCTACGATAGTATCTACTGCTCAAGCTGGGATACTATATTATGATGATTTTGATGGCCCGGCTGGAGTGGATTTAGCTGGGACGACGCCTGATATCAGCTTTGATGGTGCAAGTTGGCAGGCCGGTACTTGGATTAATGCCGATGGTACCTACGGAGGTGGTTCCTCCGGACAGATGTTCACGGCAGTTTTGCCGTTCACACCAATAATTGGCGCAGCCTATGAGCTTTCGGCAGTCGTTGACAACCAGGGCGACTGGGTGGGTATTGCCTTCATGAACGCCGCAGGCAATGTCGCAACCCGTCTCAATGATAACTCCCCATTGTTGTGGGCGCTGACGCGGCCGAGCGGTGCCTCTGCCACGGACCAGGCTTTCGTTGGCCCTGGTGCCAGTACCGCTACCGGTATGAGCGCTGCCAGTACTACTACCAGTGCTGCGGAACTTAAAGTTCGTATCGAAATGAATAGTGCCACAGACTGGCTGGTGACATGGTACTTTGATGGCTCGCAGCAATTTCAGCGGACCATCGATCCCACTGGCACACCGAACATTGTGATAAACTACGTTGCTTTTGGCTCCAATGGTCTGTTCAGTGCTTGTACCGGCACTATCAGCAGCTTCAAATTGGTAGAGATACCACAGGCCTTAAAGCCGAATCCAGGCAACGGCAGCTTGGCATACAGCACTACTGTGTCACTTCAGTGGCAGCCGGGAGTATTTGCAGCCGAGAATGACGTGTACTTTGGTGAAAACTTCGAAGATGTGAATAATGCTACTACCACAACACCTGTGATATATAAAGGCCGACAGGTTCTTAATAGTTATACTGTTACCGATCTTATTCCAGGGGTAACCTATTACTGGCGGATTGATGGGGTCGATGCTGATGGTGTTACGATAGATAGAGGCGAAGTCTGGAGGTTTTCGGTTCAGCCGTTAACTGCCTATAGTCCCAGCCCATTTAATGGAGCCAAATACCTCGATACTGATATTGACCTTACTTGGAGCCCAGGCTCCAGAGCGAAGTCGCACGATGTGTATTTAGGCACCAATTTTGACGATGTGAGCAATGCCAGCAGAACCAATCCGCTTGATGTACTGGTTAAACAAAATCATGATGCTAATAGTTATGAGCCTGGTACTCTGGTACTCGGAACAGACTATTTCTGGCGGATCGATGAGGTTGACGGCGCTGACATCTGGAAAGGCAATGTGTGGCAATTCACAACGATACCATTGATACCTATTACAAACCCCAATCTTGTAGGCTGGTGGACGTTTGATGAGGGACAAGGCCTTAAAGCACTTGACTGGTCCGGCCAAGGCAATCATGGCACCTTGATTGATGGCCCACAATGGGCAGCCGGCCAGTTAGATGGTGCACTGCAATTCGACGGCATCAATGATTATGTGAGCTTGCCCATCGGTTCGGTTGTTAGTTCACTGACCGATTCCACCTTTGCAATATGGGTCAACTTTGCCAACATCGGCGCTCCTACACAGCGCATCTTTGATTTCGGCACCGGAACAGATGTTTACATGTATCTGTCACCGGGCAGCGCCGGAGGTGGCGGTGCAATACAATTCGGTATCACGACTTCAGGCGGCGGTTCGGAGGCTCAACTAACAGCTCCGTTCGCGCTTGCGGCGGGGTGGCATCATCTTGCTGTTGTGATAAACAGTGTAAGCCGAAATATGCAGCTTTACCTTGATGGTGACCTTGTTGTTACTGAGCCGACACAGATCCTGCCGGCAGACCTCGGCAATACCACGCAGAACTGGCTCGGCAGGTCGCAGGCCGGTGATTATACATGGCTTACCGGTTCTTTGGATGATTTCCGTATATACAATCAGGCATTGACGTCGATTGAGATTGCGCGTGTTATTACAGGAGATCCGGCACTTGCCAGCAAGCCGCGTCCTGCAAATGGAGCAACGGTGGACATTGAACACGCTACGCCCATTAACTGGCTGCCGGGAGAGAGCGCAGCGCAGCATGATGTTTACTTCGGTACTGATGCGAATGCTGTAGAAAACGCTGATATATCAGATACTACCGGTATATATCGTGGCCGACAAGATCCCAATAGTTATACTCCGCTGGAAGTGCTTATACCCAACCAGATTTACTATTGGCGGATCGACGAGATTAATACTGATGCGACAATCATCAAAGGCGGACTGTGGAGCTTTACTGTATCTGCGTATCTTATTGTAGATGATTTCGAGGACTATGGAGACGTCAGTAACAGGATATTCGACGTCTGGACAGACTTCGTCGTGAATAATACCGGCATGACTGTGGGTCACCTTGGCCCTCCGTTTGCAGAGCAAGATATAGTGCACGGTGGTGCTCAATCTATGTATATGCGTTACGACAACGATGGTACCGTGAATGAGGGTACTGACTATGAGCAGATCGGGACACTGCTCTATTCCGAAGCCGTACGTGAGTGGGTGACTCCACAGGATTGGACCAGAAGAGGTGTTAATTCTTTAACACTGTGGTTCAGAGGCTTACCAGCATCTGTCGGCAGCTTCACAGCAGGGCCGCCAATTACGATGACCGCTGCCGGTGCAGATATCTGGGGTACGGCTGACCAGTTCCACTTTGCCTACAAGCGGCTCTCTGGCGGTGGTAGCATAACAGCGAGGGTAGTCAGCATCACTAACACCGATCCATGGGCCAAGGCAGGAGTGATGATCCGTGATTCACTGGAGCCTGGTTCTGCACACGCTATGGTAATAGTCTCACCGAGTAGTGGAGTTTCCTTCCAGCGTCGTCTTACTGCTGATGGTGCCAGCGAGTCAGATACAATAGCCGGCATCACCGCTCCACAATGGGTGAAATTGACTCGTAATGGCAATAACTTTACAGCCGAGTATTCAGCTAATGGGACAACTGACTGGCAGATGCTGGGTG
>CAZVUF010000106.1:0-8903 GCA_964629355.1 uncultured Pirellulales bacterium
GCCTTAGATTATACAATTGTACATTTAGCGACAACTCAGCCGAGAGTGGTGGAGCAATGGATATCTCATCAGACAGCATTCTGACGCTTTACAACTGCATAATCAACAATAATTCGGCAGATGATGGGGGTAGTGGGATAGATATCTCTTCCGGTAAAGCGACGCTCTATAATTGCACTTTAAGCGGCAACACAACAAGGTGGTGGAGAGGCGGTGAAGGCGGTGGGATTTACAATTCTGGAAACAGAAGTGAAATCATATTGACCAATTGCATTTTATGGGGCAATACCTCTGTCCAGATTTACGGCGAAGCTAATGTCTCATACAGCGACATACAAGGTGGCCTTTCAGGGGAAGGGAATATTGACGTTGATCCATTATTTGCTGACGAGGCTTATGGTGATTATCATTTGAAGTCACAGGCCGGCAGATGGGATCCAGTAAGTCAAACCTGGGTTCAGGATGATATTACCAGTCCCTGTATCGATGCTGGCGATCCAAGTGCAGACTGGTCTGCGGAGCCAGAGCCGAACGGCGGTCGCATAAATATGGGAGCTTATGGCGGAACGCCAGAGGCAAGCTTGTCTCTCGCAGCTAACTAAATAAGAGGCCAGAAGACAGAGGACAGAAGTTGGAAATTGTCAATCTGATTTTGCTGTAAGGCATCCTTTTCGGGACTGTCTTCTTTATTTTTTCTTCTTATAGGCAAGCCAATCCTTTAGGTTTTTGGCTAATATTTCCACGTCTTTTTTCTGCATAATATGGTCGATGATTGCCGGCGGCACTCTAATTTTTACCATCGCCTTATGAGCCCTTTGCCAGAGTCGGTCTTTTTTAGTCTGCGTATCGGCAAGGTACAATTCCGTTACCAGCTCGCTTAGTTTCTGGAGCATTATCGTATCGAGGTTGTTGTAATACTCCGATATAACCGCCTTCTGATATTCAGAATATTCATTTTGGGCCATAACAATCCTTTTGTATATCTGGGTAATCCTCTTTTACAGAAAAGTTTTAGAGAAATCAAGTTATCACATTATATAGTAATGGTTTTTATTGGCTTTGGTCGAATAAGCGGCTATAATTCGTGGTGCGTTAATCGTCAGGACTCCCTTCGCGGAAATCCAGGCGTATATTTGCTCGTCTCGACGGAGCGTGCCGTAACCGGGAAGGCCGAGCCGGAGCGGGATAGGATATAGAATTAGTATGGGACAAAAAAGGCCGACCATTTTTATTGTTTATACGCTCTTGATTTTAATGCCAACGCAGTTTTTGTCCGCTGCTAATAACAAATCAAAGCTCATTTACGTCGGTCAGGATTTGCACTTAGCCGGACGGGAGGTTATCGGCTATCAATTAGGTACTGAAAAAGGCTCCAAGCACATTCTTGTTTTCCCGAGGGGATTTTCTTTTGTTTTCGGGGACAATCGATTTTTCAGCGATAGCGCAGTGGTCTGGCTGGCAAGTGTAGCGACTAAACCTAACAACGGCGATTCAGCAGGTTATGAAGTTCAAATGTATCTACAAGGCAATACTTTGACCGAAGATACAAAAAATGACAAGGCCATCGTTGTAAAAAAGGTGCTGGTAGAACAGGGTTCAGCGATAATAGTTAGTTTCGGTTTTACAGGCGAGGTCTTTGTTACAGCGGTAAAAAGAGAAACTGCCGATCCTCGCGGAATGGAGCTTTACATAAAGGCTTTTGCTGCAGTTGGTCCTACCGAACCGCAGCTTAAGCCGATTCTGGAGCAGCCAGCGGAGAAATTAGAGTTAGAAGAACCGGTTGTTGTTATGCCTGAAGAGAAGAAACCCCGCTTTATATATCCGATAAATCTGTCGTCTGCCGGTGAAGTCACGCCGCAAACCGAATGGGACACCAAGGCAAAAATTGGAACAGTCATCGGCAGATTCTATCTGTGGCAAAAACAGGATGAATCTGACCTATTGCTGGAATTGCAGGCTGATAATGCGGTGATATTTTATGCCGAGCAGGCCGATAAACAAACCGAGGAGTCCGGAAGTCTCGAGGATATTTTGGCGGGGGGAAAGGTGCAGGCGATTTATTTGTCCGGCGACGTAATTATGACGGAAGGGCAGCGGACGATTCGGGCGGATGAGATTTACTACGATTTCCGCCGGAAACAGGCGCTGGCGATAAATGCGGTAGCCAGAACCTTTGACGCATCCAGAGGGATCCCGATTTATGTCAGAGCAGCGAAGCTAAAGCAGTTGGCGGAAAACACATTTGCAGCTGAGGATATCACCCTGACAACCAGCGAGTTTTATCTGCCACAGCTTTCAATTAATGCTTCACAGGTAAGTATTACCGATACAACGCCTGTTGATGAGCGAAGCGGCAGACTTTCTGACGATAGTTTCGATGCCGAAATGTGGGATGTACGATTTAAGGTGTACGATAAAACGTTTTTTTTCTGGCCGCATGTGCGTAGTAATCTGCAAAGGCCGGATGTTCCGCTTAAGAGCGTAAGTATAGGTAATGACAGAACCTGGGGAACGTCGATAGAGACGCAATGGTACCTGGCCCGTCTTTTGGGACTACATGAGTCCAAGGGAACGGACAGCACTATCTCGCTGGACTATTATAGTAAGCGCGGCATAGGAAGTGGCGCAGAGATTAATTATACAAGAGAAGATTATTTCGGCAGGATGTTAGGCTATATAATCGATGACTCCGGCAAGGATAGGCTTGGAAGAACCAGTAGCCGCAGAGACATTGAGCCGCCGCGTGATCTTCGTGGCCGGTTCCGCTGGCAGCACAGGCACTTCCTGCCGTATAATTGGCAGCTAACCGCCGAGGCAAGCTATGCTTCTGATGAGAATCTTATCGAGCAGTACTATCGCAGAGAGTTCTATACCGATAAGGAGCAAGAGACAGTCCTTCATTTGAAGCGCATCGAAAATAACTGGGGTCTGGCCCTCTTGGGCAAGGCCCGGCTGAACGATTTCCAAAATGTCTTAGAGGAGCAGCCGAGCGCCGAATTTCACTGGACGGGTCAATCGTTTCATAATGACAAGTTGACATTCTATAGTGATACCCAATTCAGCCAATTCCGGCAGCGTTTGGCTTCCAGCAGCACATCGACTGCATTGAAAGATTTTTATACATTTACATCAACGAGAAATGAACTGGACATGCCGATGACTTTCGGCAGATCAAAAGTTGTGCCTTTTATAGCAGGGACATTTGGATATGATGACGGCAGCGGTTTTCGAACAAACATTGACGGCTCAACCGAACCTGCAGAGAACGCTGTTTGGCTCGGCGAAGCAGGTATGCGAGCATCAACCCAACCTTTCTGGAAGATTTATCCCAACGTTAAGTCGCGTCTCTGGGATTTACATGGCCTTCGCCATATTATAAGCCCACAATTAACAGCCGTCGCTTACGCTCAGGACGATTCAGTCATTGAGCAGCGCGACACGCTAAATATAGGTCTTTCTCAGCGGTTGCAGACAAAGCGCGGCATCAGCAACAAAGAAAGGACAGTTGACTGGATGAGACTGGATACGGATGTTACATGGGTAAATGATTCAGGCGACACATCGGCTGGGCCTGATCGATTCATCTGGAATAAGCCTTTTATCCCCCTTGCCAATAGTTTTAGCAGAAGGTTCGGCCAAGCTGTGATACCCCCACAGGACAGACGCAGCAGTGACATATTTGGCCCCAGACGCAATTACTTCTCAGCAGACTATATATGGAATTTAACCGATACTACGGCGCTGTTGAGTGATATGAATTTTGACATGCAAAGCGGAGTCGTGCAGCAATTCAATATCGGCGTATCGGCCCTGCGCTGGCCTAATATAAGTTACTATATTGGAAGCAGATATTTAAGACGTGTTGAAAACGGCCTCGGCGAGAAAGGCTCTAATGCGTTTACTTTCGCAGCTACGTATGTGCTCGACCCGCGATACACGGCTGTTTTTTCACAGCAGTACGATTTCGACTATGGAGTGAATGTACGCAGCGAAATAACACTCATAAGACGGTATCACAGGATTAATTTTGCTTTGACGTATGGTGTGGATGAGTCGATGGACCAGCATTCAGTGGTATTTAGTATATGGCCAGAAGGTCTGATAGAGCTGGCTTTGGGAACAAGAAGGTATATGGACATCGGTCGCTCGATGAACTATTAACAATTTGCTATTGATTATAATTGGTTCTTACATTAAACATTGCTTTTTGTCGATAATTTTAGTTTGAAAGCTCGTGCTTTGTAGCGAAGCACCGCTTTGCAAAGTAGCAACTAAAAAATTTAAGGAGAAAATTATGCCGTTGGTTAATACAAAAAAAATGTTCGAGATGGCTTATAAAAATGGTTATGCTGTCGGCGCATTTAACGTAAACAATATGGAAATCACACAGGGTATTATTGACGGCATCGCTGAGGAAAAAGCCCCGCTTATTCTTCAGATATCAAGAGGCGCCAGGGATTATGCAAAAATAAGTTATCTCAAGGCGATTATCAATGTGGTGGTTGAGGAGAATCCCGATATTCCAATTGCCATAAATCTCGACCATGGCAATACCTTCGAGACCTGCAAACAATTCGTAGATGACGGTTTTACCTCGGTAATGATTGATGCTTCAAGCCGACCGCTTAAAGAGAACATCGAGATAACCAAGAAAGTTGTCGAATATGCGCATCCAAGAGACGTCTGTGTAGAGGCTGAATTAGGACAGTTGGGCGGAATAGAAGAGGATGTCATCGGCGTGGATGACGTAAGTAAGCATGTGGCTGACCCGAACCAGACGGTGGAGTTTGTTGAGAAAAGCGGTTGTGATTCGCTGGCCGTGGCCTGCGGGACCAGTCATGGTGCTTATAAATTCAAGAGCGAACCCAAGCTTGCTTTTGACGTAATACAGAAGATAGGAGAGAAGTTGCCGGGATTTCCCCTGGTTATGCATGGCGCAAGCAGTGTCTTAAAGGAGTTCGTCGATCTTATTAACAAGTACGGCGGCAAAATGCCCAACGCGATGGGTGTCCCGGAAGAATCGATAAGCAAAGCTGCAAAGATGGCCATTTGTAAGGTTAATATTGATACTGACTTGAGATTAGCACTGACGGCTAAAATCAGACAGGTCTTTGCAGAAAAGCCGAGTGAATTTGACCCGCGTAAATACCTCGGCCCCGGCAGAGAAGCTATCAAAGAAATGGTCAGGCATAAGCTGCAAGTCCTTGGTTGCGCCGGCAAAGCAGAAGAGTGTTTGTAAACTGGTTAAATGGTTATTGGTTAAATGGTTATTGGTTAAATGGTTAATTTGTTATTAACCACTCACCAATTACCAGTTACCTTGATAAGGAGTAATTCGTTGAGGTTATTTAGATTTAAAAACTCGTTTTCGGGGGACAATAAAAATAAAAATGCAAGAGTTATTTTGGTCCTGGTGCTTTTATATTCTTGCGTTCTGGTATTTTTAGGTTGGTCTATTGGTAGCAGCGTGTCAGCTCTACCAGAAGATGAACCTGCGGTAAAACTGAAGGCTGAATATTTAGAACCAAATTCGACGCTAAGTTCTGAGCAGGCGGAACCAAATGTTACAGAAGCACTTGAATTGTCATCCAGTCTGCCGAGACTGATTCAGACAGCATGTGAACTAATTTATCAGGGTAAATTCGACGCTGCCAGCAAACTGCTAAAACAAAAAATTGAGAACAATCCAGATGGGCCCGAGACCACACCGCCACTTCCGGATGAGTTTAGTACGTCTATAAGTCAACTATTGGAGCTTATTGACAAATATCAAACTTTAGATAAACAACGTCAATCAAATAGACAAACCGCATATCAGCAACAGTTAGCCGAGCTTGAGGAATTTCATAATGCAACGGGCAAAAGCGACGTAAATGATTTAGCCCATATAACAGATGCAAACGATGCAAATGATATTACCAAAGTGCTTTCTGTCATCGCCAGTGCTAGTGAGTTAGCTACTGATGCTCAAAGAGAGGAACTTCTGTCAAGACCGTTTGTAAAGCAGGTTTTTCAAGATATCATAGACAAGGCCGCCGGTCTTGAGCTACAGGGCAAATGGCTTGATGCATATGCAACCTGTTATGCCTGGCTGCAGGCCATCGACCCTAACAATGAAGCGTATTCAGATTATACCGATCAGCTTTTGGATAAAGCCGGCATTGTCGTCTCACTTCAGGATAGTCCCTGCGAGACGCGTGAAGAGCGATTTCAGGGGATTAAAAAAGAGATGTTCGTCCGAGCTATCGACGCTCTTGATACGCATTACGTCAGCACTATTGATTACAGCCAGACGGCTGCTGCTGCTATCAAACGTTGTCAAATATTTGCGGATGTAATGGGGACATACATTAAATCCGGGCGGCAGTTACCAGCTGACCTGTCGGAAGGCGAAAACTCTGAGAATTCTTTTGTGCTTCCTGATGCTAACGAGCTTGCAATCTTCTCAGCCGCACTGGCACAAATGCTATCGGAAGTTGAATCTTCACAAAGTTCTGTCGCAGGATTCCTGCGTTTTGACGAAGACTCAAAGCAGGACCTCACTCTATCAACCGGCTTTACTAAGGATAAGTTTATAGAAGTTTTTGAGTGGATTCTGGCACTGAACGCAGTAACGGTCCAGTTCCCCCGGCAGGTGCTGATCGCCCAGTTTGCAGAGGCGGCATTATCTTCGCTTGATCCTTATACGGTTATGGTTTGGCCCAGACAGGTACAGGAATTTGAGAAGATGATGACGAAAGAGTTTACAGGCATTGGGATAGAAATCACAAAGCAAAAAGGATTATTGACGGTATCCAGCTTATTGTCGGATACACCTGCATACAGAGCCGGTCTTGATGCCGGTGACGTGATAACGGCGGTGGACGGCCTCGATACGAAAGATATGAGTCTTATGTGTGCCGTTCATAAGATCACCGGACCTAAAGGCACAAAGGTAACATTGACAACTAAGCGGGCAGGTGAAGAAAAAAGCCGGGATATTACTATAACCAGAGCCAAAATAAATGTTCAGTCTATTCGAGGCTGGCAAAGGACAAAAAACGGTGAATGGCTATACATGATTGATCAGCAGAATAAAATCGGCTATGTACGCGTTACAGACTGTATTGCTACCACTGCTTCTGAGCTTGAGAAAGTGTTGACCGACCTTGAGGCAGAAGGATTAAAGGCACTGATTCTGGATTTGAGATTCAATCCTGGTGGTTTCTTAGACAGTGCAGTTGACGTGGCTGACAAGTTTCTTAAGGAAGGATTGATAGTGAGCACACAACCTGGTTTCGGCAGAACACCGACCTATAAGCCGGCACACAAGAAAGGTACGCATCCGGATTATCCTCTGATAGTACTGATAAATTCCAACTCGGCCAGTGGCGCGGAGATAATAGCTGGAACATTAGCTGACCAGAAACACAACCGAGCAACCTTGGTGGGTGAGAGGACACATGGTAAGGGTCTTGTCCAAGGGATAATGCAATTTCGCAATGGAGGAGAACAGCTCAAGTATACGATGGCATATTACCATTTACCCTCCGGTCAGAGAGTTAAAAGCCGGGATGCCGCGGAAAAAGCCGGCACAAAGGATTGGGGTATTGGACCGAACATTGAGATTGAATTAACAAACGATGAACTTAGAAAAATGATCAACGTTCAGAGAGATAATGACGTATTGGTTCAGGCTGACCGCGATCAAGGGAGACAATCGCCCCAAAGACATACCCTTGAAGAGACTTTAGATGCGGACCCGCAATTGGCGGTTGCCGTCCTGGTTATCAAGACTAAACTGATTCAGTTAAATGGCATGAATCTAAAGGAACAAAATGCGTTCGCCAATAAAAACCCCTCATAAAATGTGGGGCTAAACATTTATCCGCCCACGGTGGATTTTGCCCCACGCTTGCCCGCTGTCATTTTAGCGGGTCCCACATGGGTTTTATTCTTTCACAGGAAGGACAATTTATTACGAAATGCAGGATATCAGACAAAATATATTTGAACGGCAAAGACAGGAAAAGCTCAGCCAAATTAAACAGTTGGGTATCGATCCTTACGGCGACAGATATGAAGGTGCAGAGCCGGCTGAAGAAGTTAAGGGCAGATTTAAAGATGGAGACGAAACTCAACAGGCCAAATGCGCAGGCAGAATTGCGCTGCTGAGGGACATCGGCAAGCTGATATTTATTACTCTGCGAGACAGTAGCGGGGCCATCCAAGTCGGACTGAGTAGGAGTCTGTTTAGTGCCGATGCGAACGAATGGCAGCTCGCCAAGCTGCTTGAGCTGGGCGATATAATCGGCGCAGCAGGTCGATTAGGTAAAACCAAAACCGGAGAGATAACTATATGGGCCGACCGCCTTACGCTTTTAAGCAAGTGTCTGTGTCCACCGCCGGAGAAATTCCACGGCCTGGCTGATATCGACCTGCGCTATAGGCAGAGATATGTTGACCTTTGGGCCAATCCTGAGGTGATGGAACGCTTTAAAAAACGCAGTGAAATCATTACTGCAACCCGACAATTCCTTACGTCGAAAGGTTTTTTAGAAGTCGAGACACCAATGATGCAGACTATAGCCGGTGGAGCCGCGGCAAAGCCTTTTGTGACACATCATAACAGCCTGGATTTGGATTTGTTTTTGCGGATTTCGCCGGAGCTGTTTCTAAAAAGACTATTAGTCGGCGGAATGGAAAAGGTCTTCGAAATAAATCGGAACTTCCGCAACGAAGGTCTAAGCAGACAACACAATCCGGAATTCACAATGCTCGAGGTATATCAGGCATATGCCGATTACAATGTGATGATGGATTTAACTGAGGAAACTATCTCTGTATGTGTGGAAAAACTTTGTACGGGCAAACAGATTCACCCCGTTAGAAATAACGAAAAGAAGGCGATTACCTCTCACGGA
>CAZVUF010000107.1:0-8878 GCA_964629355.1 uncultured Pirellulales bacterium
CTAAGGGATCACCGAGTATACGTGGTGTCGATGCCGACGTAGCAGCATTTATAGGTGCTATGGATAACTTTTGCGCCCCTATCGCCGCTCAAATTATCGACAAGTGCCGTAAGGCATCCCATAACGGACTACAACCCTTGACATTTCGTCATCTGCTCGATATCGGAGGAGCTTGTGGTACATGGACAATCGCATTTCTTCGCTCGGTTCCACAGGCTAAAGCTACACTATTCGATCTGCCGGACGTGATACCGATGGCTCGCCGGTATATTGCCGATGCAGGATTCAGCAACCGAATTAACCTTGTTGCAGGTGACTATTACAAAGACGAGCTTCCAAGCGGTGCGGATTTTGTCTGGCTAAGTGCCATAGCCCATCAAAACTCCAGGGAACAAAATCGCGCACTGTTTACAAAAATTTACAACTCTCTACAAGAGACCGGCGTTCTGGTCATTCGTGACGTGGTGATGGATGAATCCCGCACACAACCCGAGGCTGGAGCATTGTTCGCGGTCAATATGCTGGTTTCAACTGAAGGCGGTGGAACCTATACTTTTAACGAATTCCGAGAGTACCTATTGCAGGCCGGTTTTCAGAAGGTGACACTGATACACAAAGATGAATCTATGAACTCTCTGATTCGTGCCGACAAAATCGCTACAGCGAAATAAATATTTGGAACAACATCACAAAGCGAATTATTTGTATAGACTCAGGAGACATTACTATGACCACAAAGGCGAATCGCTTATCAAGACTTACTATTTTATTAATAATATCTGCAAATTGTTCCTTTGCAGATTCGCAACAAAATTTTAGTAAAACCAGTTTATCAGGAATACCACACCTTGAGAAACGTGGTACAGCTACTCAGCTCATCGTCGACGGCAAACCATTTCTGGCCTTGGCAGGCGAACTACATAACTCCAGTTCTTCGAGCCTCGAGTATATGAAACCGATATGGCCTAAACTGAAACAGATAAATCTCAATACCGTCCTCGCAGTCGTTTCATGGGATCTGATGGAACCTGAGGAAGGTAAATTCGACTTCACCCTCGTGGATGGTTTAATCCAGGAAGCCAAACGTTACGATTTGCGTCTTGTTATTCTCTGGTTTGGAAGCTGGAAGAACGGCATCTCGCACTATGTCCCCGACTGGATTAAAAAAGATACCAAACGGTTCCCCCGTGTGCGTATCGCAAACGGTAAAAATATCGAAGTTCTCTCGACCTTTAGCGAAGTGGGTTGCGTAGCCGACGCACGCGCATTCGCAGCCCTCATGCGGCACATTCGTAAAGTTGATTCCAAGAAACATACGGTCATTATGATTCAGGTCCAGAATGAAGTAGGCGTTTTAGGTGACTCGCGGGACCGGTGTGACGCAGCTAATGCTGCTTTCGCTGGCCTAGTACCTGAGCAGTTCATGCAATACCTGATTAAGAATAAAGACAGCTTATTGCCTGAATTGAAAGATGTCTGGTCAACGGCAGGATTTAAAGAAGCCGGCACCTGGCAAGAAGTTTTCGGCGATGGTATCAAAGCGGACGAAATCTTCATAGCTTGGAACTATGCCCGCTACGTCAATCAGGTGGCTGAAGCAGGCAAAAAAGAATATCCTCTGCCGATGTTTGTGAACGCCTGGATTATTCAGCCGCGGGATGAAAAACCCGGCGATTATCCGAGCGGCGGACCGCAGGCCCATAATCACGATATTTGGCGGGCAGGAGCACCAAACATCGATATTCTTGCACCGGATATTTATCTACCGAACTTTATCGAGATTTGCGCAATGTACAACAGGTCCGGCAATCTACTATTCATACCTGAATCGAGAGCGGGTGAGCAGGGCGCTGCCAACGCGTTTTATGCCATCGGACATTTCAACGCGATAGGTTATTCTCCCTTCGGGATTGACAGCAGAATTACAGACCCGGAGAATGGGCCAATTCCGAAAGCTTATGAAGTTCTCTCGCAGATTGCTCCTTTGATTCTTGAGGGCCAAAGCAAAGGCACTATTGCCGGTGTAGTGCTAAACAAGGAAATCCCTGAGCATAAAATCCAGTTGGGAGATTATATGCTGGAAGTTGGGCTTCGGCGCCAGCGACGCTCACCTATTGTGCCCGAGCTCGGATATGGCATCATCATTTCAACTGGGCCCGACGAGTACGTGGTAGCAGGAAATGATATACAGATTACATTTTTTTCCGATGCTGCTGGTGCTCAAACGGTCGGACTTGCTTCTGTGTACGAGGGCAAATATGTAGATAATCACTGGATTCCCGGACGCAAGCTGAACGGCGATGCGATTATGTTAAATTACCACTTAGATCAGATGGCTGCAGAAAACAGACCGGGTAGTGTTGTTCGGATTCCTGCTGCGCCAAGCGCGCAGGACGGCCCTGGTATCCTACGCGTCAAACTTTACAAATTTTAATAATACCCAAGCCCTGCAAATTATTTAAATGGACTGCTTATAAATAGTGCCTTAGAATTTATATTAAAGCATTAATAAGCTGATAGCCATTATCAGCATACCCAGAACTATACCTGCAATTACCAGATGTCCGTGACCGTAACGGTGAGCCATAGGCAGCAGCTCATCGAGCGATATGTATATCATCACTCCTGCGATAAAGGCCAGGGTCGCCGCGAGAACAGCAGGCGTCAAAAACGGCAGCAATATCAAATAACCAATTACAGCACCTACCGGCTCGGATATGCCGGACAAAAATGAGTAAAAAAATGCTTTGTTCTTATTCAATGTGGCGTAATAGATAGGTACCGAAACTGCGATTCCCTCCGGAATGTTGTGTATGGCGATTGCTATAGCGATAAAAATTCCAAGCTTTATGTCACTAAGCGCCATAGTAAATGTAGCTAAGCCCTCGGGAAAGTTATGAATGCCTATAGCCAGCGCAGTCAGCACACCCGTCCTCATAAGGTAGTTGTCCTGCCGGGGTGCTGTGGGGGCATCAAGTCCTTTGTATTCGTGCGGATTTTCCGACTCAGGTATGAGCAAATCTATCAATCCGATAGTTACTATGCCTATAAAAAAGGCAAGCAGACCCCAAATCTCTCCGACGGCTTTCAGGGCACTGGGCAAAAGCTCCATAAAAGAAATGTAAATCATCACGCCGGCTGATAAACCCAGTGAAAAGGACAGGTAGGCTATTTTCGGCTTTTTAATGAAGTAGGCGATAGTGCTGCCGATTCCGGTAGAAAGACCTGCAAGTACTGTGAGCAATAAAGCCCAGCCGATATTGCCGGAGACATCCATATCCCGCTCTAATTATTCAAGCCACAAGTGGACCGCTTCCTCATGGTCGTGGCTCTGATTTCCTACTTATAGACTACAAACTGTGGATTTATCTATCCTGCTTTTCTGCTTTCCTGGCAGAATTTGCCCATTAGCTCCATTGCTTTGTTCAATCTTTCCATTGAGCCGTCCATCTTTGCATAGGCTTCAACCAGCTCCAACAATTCAGGCGCCGGCTCAACCGAACCATAATGGTGCTCAACATTTGCAATAACGGCATCAAGGCCACAATCCATGGCTTTTGCCACATAGGCCCTGCATACGCCGATTTTCCGCCCCGGCAGATCGCGGACGCAATTACTTACGCCGAGCACACAATGTGCTTCTTTCATCTTTGGATTGCTCTTTATCTTCTTTATCGTCTTAAATGTGCGATAGGTATAACCCGGCACGCCCGGCTCCATCGGCATATCTATCGCCAACGGAAAAACGGTCGAATCAAAAAATATCTCCTCCGGTTTAAAACCATATTTGCCGACTGCTGCGTCAAAGATTTGTTGTGCCAGATAGTACAGTTCGTCAGTCGAGTGCGAGCCGCCCGAGCCCGTGGGCTTATCCTCACTCATTAAAAGACCGACGAACGCGAAGTCAAAATCCTTCTTAAGCGGCAGCATCCGGTCCATCGTATAAATTTTAACCGAATTCACAAGCGGTTGGGTCACTTTTTGCTCGGTATCGTACCATTCCTTCAAGCCTGCTATCAAAACATCGTCGTTACTACTGTCGATGCAAACAGGCACACCACCGGACCATTTGCGAACAAGCTTCACATATTGGCGCATCATATCGACTGCCAACTGCGGCTCGTTCTCGCCGAAGGCATCGAGATTGATCGCTATATAATCAGCACCCTCGGCTGCCTGTGATTCAATCAGGCCTTTGATATAATCCAATGGCTCACTCGGCGTAGAATGCGCAGCAGGTCCAAGTCCACCTAATTGCTTCATCATCTCTGCAGTCTTTGGAATTGAAGCGTGAACTGATTCGCCAATAGTAATCAATGGCTTTTTCACCTCGATTGTTTTGCCTTTCGTTTCTCTTTGGTTCTGTGTTGTTCCATAAGGTCTATAAAGGAATTAAACAGGTAATTTGAATCATGGGGGCCGGGCGAGGCTTCCGGATGATACTGAACAGCAAAAGCTTTAAGCCCAACACAGCGAATCCCCTCAACAGTATTGTCATTCAAATTGATATGTGTCAATTCAATATCTTTTCTTTTCAGCGTATCCATATCCACACAGAATCCATGGTTCTGGCAGGTGATTTCGATCTGTTTTGTTTGCAGATTCTTGACTGGATGATTCGCACCACGATGGCCGAATTTCAATTTATAGGTTTTTGCCCCAAGCGCCAAAGCTAAAAGCTGATGGCCAAGACAAATCCCAAATATCGGCACTTTACCTAAAAGCTGTCGTATGGTCTCGATGGCGTAACTGACTGCTGCCGGGTCACCCGGGCCGTTACTTAAAAACACTCCGTCCGGCTTCTGGGCCAGGACCTGCTCTGCAGATGTTTGAGCCGGCACCACATAAACCTCACAACTGTGCGAGCAAAGCAGTCTGAGAATATTATGCTTAATTCCGTAATCAAAAGCCACCACTTTATACTTCTTAGGTGGTTTGAACTTCTTGTTGCTTAATACATCAATTACCCCTTCGTCCCAATGGTATGGTTTTTTAGATGTGACATCTTTAACTATGTCCCTTCCCACAAGGCCGGGATAGGCCTGAAGTTTCTTTTTAAGGCTCGTCGGGTTAAGTTCGGTCGAAGAAATAATGCCCCTCATTGCCCCCTGTATTCGGATATGTTTTACCAGCGCTCGGGTGTCGATGCCTTCAAGACCTACAACATTATTCTTTTGCAAATAATCACTTAACGATTCCTTGCTTCTGAAGTTGCTTGGATAATCGCAGTTTTCCTTGACAATAAAACCACAGGCATAAACCTTTCTTGATTCCCAGTCCTCTTTATTGGTTCCAACGTTGCCAATTAAGGGATATGTCATAGTGATTATCTGTTCGTGATACGATGGGTCAGTTGTTATCTCCTGATAGCCGGTCATACTGGTATTGAACACCACTTCGCCGCACCGCTGCCCTTTGGCACCAAATGAGGTACCTTCAAAGATAGTGCCGTCTTCCAGCAATAAAACCGCTTTAGCTTGTATTTTTCCCATATTGCCGATAGTACAATTGAATAGGTTTTACACCAACCTTTTTTTGTTTCAACGCTTCAATAGCCTTAACTGTCGCCTCAGCACCTCTCATGGTTGTCACATAGGGCACATGCCTGTCGAGCGCGGTTCTTCTGATTGAGAATGAATCCCTTATCGACTGCTTTCCAATAGCGGTATTGATAATCAAATCGATTTCACCGTTTATTATAGAATCAACTATGTTGGGACGACCCTCGGACATCTTTAATGCAAACTCCGACGGAATATTGTTATTGATAAACTCGATGCAGGTACCTTTTGTGGCAATAATCTTAAAGCCCATCTCATGCAACTTACGGGCAAATCCAACTGCTGTTTTTTTGTCGCTGTCCTTAACACTGAAAAGGACATTGCCCGCGGTCGGAAGACTATTACCAGACGCTATCTGTGATTTCGCGAAAGCGATACCGAAATCATCCGATAGCCCCATCACCTCGCCGGTTGAAAGCATCTCAGGACCTAATAAAGTATCAACTCCTGGAAATTTCGAGAATGGAAATACTGCTTCCTTCACAGAAAAATAGTTGCGCTGTATTTCTTTTGTAAAACCCAGTTCATCCAATGTCATGCCTACCATTACCTTCGCCGCTAACTTGGCTAAAGGCATGCCAATAGCTTTACTAACGAAGGGCACGGTCCGGGAGGCACGCGGATTGACCTCGAGGATATAAAGCTCACCGTCTTTTATTGCAAATTGAACATTCATAAGGCCCTTAACTTTGAGCGCCAGAGCCAGCAGTTTTGTCTGTCTCTTGATTTCGGCCAGAATCTTTCTATTCAGGGAAACCGGTGGGAGACAACAGGCGCTGTCGCCCGAGTGTATGCCGGCTTGCTCGATATGCTCCATGATTCCGCCTATGACTACAGTTTTGCCGTCGCTTATGGCATCGACGTCCAGCTCTATAGCATCGTCGAGGAATTTATCAATCAGGATTGGATGCTCACCGGATGCTTCAATGGCTTCATATACACAATTCTTTAGCTCCTGCTGGTCATATACAATATCCATCGCCCTTCCTCCAAGAACAAAAGATGGACGAACCAGCACTGGATAACCCAGTTTATTTGCAACTTTGAGAGTCTCATTGTATGTCATTGCTGTGCCTCCGGCAGGCTGACGCAGCTTGAGCTTTTTTATTAACCTGTTAAATCGCTTGCGGTCTTCCGCGAGGTCGATGCTGTCGGGCGAGGTGCCGATTATCTTCACGCCCGCCCTTTCAAGAGGAACAGCCAACTTCAAAGGCGTCTGACCCCCGAATTGCACAATCACTCCATCCGGGTTTTCTTTTTCCACAATTGACATTACATCCTCAAAGGTAAGCGGCTCGAAATAAAGTCTGTCGGAAGTATCGTAGTCGGTGCTAACGGTCTCTGGATTGCAGTTTACCATTATAGATTCGATGCCGATTTCCCGCAGCGCAAAGGCGGCATGAACACAGCAGTAATCAAACTCAATTCCCTGGCCTATGCGGTTGGGCCCACCACCAAGGATGACCACTTTCTTCCTGCTGCTCGGATTTGCCTCGCATTGTTTCTCAAATGTAGAATACAAATACGGTGTGGTTGCTTCGAATTCGGCGCCACAGGTATCGACGGTTTTATAAACCGCATTTATCCCCAGCTCCTGCCGGTATTTCCGTAAATCCGTCTCCTTTACTTTCAATAAAGTTGCCAGATATTTGTCACTAAAGCCGTATTCTTTTGCCGTTTTTAGCAAATCAGACGACAAAACTTCTGTCTTCTGTCTTCTGTCTTCTGTCTTCTTTATTTTTTCTTCGAACTGCACAATATCCTTTATGTTACTGAGAAACCACGGATCAATCCTGGTCAGATTATAGATTTCATCTATCGACAGTTTTCTTCTTATGGCCTCAGCCAAATACCAGAGCCTATCCCAGTAATTCGCCCTGAGCTTTGCTTTCAACTGTTGCGTGGATAGAGTCTTGCCCACATGCTTGCCATCAAGCGAATAACGGTCGATTTCCAACGACCTAATGGCCTTTTGTAGCGCCTCTTTAAATGTCCTTCCGATAGCCATTGCTTCACCGACCGATTTCATCTGAACGGTGAGAAGCGGCGATGTACCCGGGAATTTCTCGAATGTAAAACGAGGCCACTTAACAACGCAGTAGTCGATGGTCGGCTCAAAGCAAGCCGGCGTCTTTTTGGTAATATCGTTTGGAATCTCGTCCAGCGTGTAGCCGACCGCGAGCAGCGAGGCAATCTTGGCGATAGGAAAGCCAGTAGCCTTGGAAGCAAGCGCAGAGCTTCGCGAAACCCTCGGATTCATCTCAATCACATAGAGCTTCCCATTCTCAGGATTGACGGCAAACTGGATGTTCGAGCCGCCGGTTTCAACCCCGATAGCCCGGATAATTTTAATCGACGCATCACGCATTATCTGATATTCTTTGTCGGTAAGAGTCTGTGCGGGCGCAACTGTGATACTATCACCGGTGTGGATACCCATCGGGTCAAGATTCTCGATGGAGCAGACGATGACAACGTTATCTTTTTTGTCCCGCATCACCTCAAGCTCAAATTCCTTCCAGCCGATGACAGATTCCTCAACAAGCACCTGACCCACAGGAGAAGCATCCAGCCCCAACTTTATAAATTCTTTGAACTCAGCAAGGTTATAAGCGACATTTCCACCCGTGCCACCTAATGTGTAAGAAGGACGGATAATAGCCGGCAGCCCAATATCCTCAACAATTCTTTCTGCTTCCTCAACAGAGTGGGCATACCCACTTTTGGGCACTTCCAGACCAGCATCCAGAATGGTTTTCTTGAATCGGTCTCTTTCTTCCGCCTTTTTTATCGAGCGAAGATTAGCACCCAGCAGCCTGACGTTATATTTTTTCAATGTCCCTCTCTCTGCCAATTCTACCGCGGTATTTAAACCCGTTTGCCCCCCCAGCGTTGGCAGCAGACTGTCCGGGCGCTCGGCGCGGATTATTTTCTCGACCATCTCAGGCGTAATCGGCTCAATATAAGTTCTGTGAGCCAGCTCGGGGTCTGTCATTATTGTAGCGGGGTTACTATTTACGAGGACTACCTTGTAGCCCTGTGCTCTTAATACCTTACACGCCTGTGCACCGGAATAATCAAATTCACAGGCCTGGCCAATCACAATTGGGCCGGAGCCGATGATTAATATTTTCTTTATTGATTTATCTTTCGGCATTTATGGTCTTCAGAGGTCAGGAGTCAGTATTCAGAATTCTGTCTTTTATCTTCCGTAATTTAGTTACCACTCCCTTACGGTCGTGGCTCTGTTTGTGTTTATATATATTCTGTCTTCTGGCTCCTGTATTCTGTCTTCTTTACTTTATATCTGCATGGTA
>CAZVUF010000108.1:0-8832 GCA_964629355.1 uncultured Pirellulales bacterium
AGAACTTTCAAATCATTAGAGCGTGACACCGACTTTCTATTCAGGATGGGTATATATTGCAAATGTGCAAGCTCCCCAGTACATTATAAGTGAGGTTACACAACATAGACGTTGTCCTTGTTTCAATGGTCCTGTTTGAGAATGACCAATTATAATTGATATCAAATTTCGCAAACCAAGCCATGCAACAATTATTATTGCTGCCCAAAAAAGTATGCTTTTCATATTCCGCCAATTCTTATTTCATTAGACACAAAAGAGATTTCTCTTAATCACAGGGCTAAGGATAATAAAAAATCGTTTGGGTTTCAAGACCTATCATTCAGGATAAAAACCGAAATATTTCTTGTACATTTCATTTCTGACAAGTTTTTGCTTTTCAATCACATCTTTGATGTATGAGAAACAATTTTGGCAGAATCTATGTCTTATCCATAACGATGTTCCTCTTTTCACCTCATAATACCAATACCGGTGACCAGCATTCATACAGGATTTACATCTTTCGCAATTCCAGTTTTTTTGCGCCTGTGCACTTCTGTTGGGAATATTGATAGTTTGATCGATTCTTATGCCCTCAACAGTTACATTTGGTAGCAAACTATCATCAGTTTCACTTGCAAATCGCATTATTACCCAAGCAGAATACGCACCTCCAGCAAGAGACGTAATAATTCCCAGGTACTTAAGAAGTTCGTAGGGACTGTCGTGTGGAACACTTCCGGGCGGACGCCGATGATGGGCACTTACATAAGTACCATCGGCTCGCTGATAACCTCGTACAAATACCGAATAAGGTGTAATCTCGGAAACAGCATAGATGTACAGAAATATACCGGATAACAGGACAAATATTGACATTGGTAATCTGGTAAGCATTCCTGCTAATCTTGCACGACCCAAATAGTAACGAGCCTTATTGAACATTCTATCTTTTTAATAACATTCTTTATGTTTGCTGGACAGAAAACCGGGGACGCCTAACTTATTTCTCCCTTTCAATGCTTTTCTCATTCGTGGGCCTTAGATTATCACACGCGAGTTTGTTTGTCACGCAATTTGAAGAAAAAAGATAAAAAGAGCACAAGGCATAAGGGCATACAGCCCGTGAGATAAATGAAAACATATCTCATGGGCTAAAGAGCACAAGTCATAAGCCTTAAGGTATGGCAATCACACATAATGCCGGCTATTCTGTTGTGTTAGGCTCCTCACCTACGATTAGCTTAGGAGCAAGAAACTCATCAGGACTGCTAATTACTAAAGTACCTTGCTCAGGAAAATATTGTGACCAGACCTGACCGGTGGCTGAATCAAGAACAAATGCATAATCTTGATTGGTAGTAATTTCAAATCGGCCATGATACTCAGGTGAAATATAATTCGCAGCTCCAAGTAAAAACATTAGTAAAAAAACCAACAGGCCGCCGATTAAAAAACTCCTGATGTCAATTGAACGTAACATAATCATATCTCCCTTCTTTTATAAGGTTACTTAAAATAGTCTCTCACCGTGGAGACTAAACTGCAGATTGGTGCTTATCCCAACATTATATAGGCAGTTGCTTGCTAAAAAGTAACAAAAATATAAACCGGCAAAATTTTTCATGCAAAAGCTTGCCGGGCCCATGCACCCTACGATTCTCTAATACCAATCTATAATTCGCTTGTGGTCTTAAGCGGGTCAAATTTCCGAATGAGGTGCAGTCTTTGAAGCTCGAGAATTGTTTTGTATAGGCTGTGCTCCGTTCGGCGTTCATACATCAACAGCCGTTCCAGCACCCTTGCATTTGAGAAGTCCTTTATCGCCAATCGGCCAAGGGCCAAATCACCATTCGTATCGGATGCTCCGCCCTGTGACTGGCCGGTGTATCTGAGTAACATCGACTGGGCAAGTTTGGCTAATGGGCTGGATTTATCCTTCGCCTCCATCGCATCGATGGTCTGGTTCTGGATGAGTATGACCCGTTTGAGCCGCCATGACAGGCTGACAATCCGCTCGGCTAACATGGATTCCATGGAGCCGAGCGGGTCCAGCTCGGCCAGCATACGTTCTCGGTACAGCTCAAAATCAGCCTGGCTTTCCGTGAAAATTACATCCTGACGGGCCGTAAGGCCGTGCTTTAACGAGTTTTGCGAGATAACCATTTTGCCCTTGCATGAGCTTGGGCCGGTCGATTTCTGGGCGTTACGACGGTTTGCGAGGATTTTAGCTTCAGTAGCCATAATAAAGTACTCCTGAGTAATATTTGCGATTTAAGATTTAAGATTTACGATTTGATATTTGCGATTGACTCCGTCCAAGGAGGGCCCGATCTTAATACCCGCAATACGATATACACTATACGATAATATTAGTTAGATATATATTATACAATATTATTTGTTAAATGTAAAGTGAATTATTTGGCACTAAAAACCCTGCCCACAGGTGGCAGGGCTAATAGTCTGTCAACTTGGCGTATTCGCCTCTTGTTACTATGCCAAAAATGGCACTTTGCGTTTATAAAAACGCAAACGAGCTTAACAGGCTGTCAATTTTTACATTACGTAGAACCTTGTGTTATAAGCAGTTAAGAATAGAGAAATTAAAATGGTATCCAACCAACATGAAAGCTGGTATATTCTTTGCTTATTATGAATTAATTGCTCGTCTCGGCCTCTGCCGAGCCGTAGCAGGATAAGTGGAATCAACTCCCCGCCTGCGGCGGTTCACAGGACGCCTTACGGCGGGAAAAGCTATCAACTCATTTGAAGAATAGGAGAGAAGCAATTATGGCAGTCAAACAATTGGCATTCGAAGCCGACGCAAGAGCTGGATTGCTGGCCGGCGTGGAAAAGCTCGCAGCAGCGGTCAAATCAACACTCGGCCCAAGAGGCCGAAACGCCATCCTCGATAAGAGCTGGGGCGCGCCGACAGTAACCAAAGACGGCGTAACAGTAGCTGAAGAAATCGAGCTTACAAATAAAAACGAAAATCTCGGTGCAAAATTAGTTAAAGAAGCGGCAAGCAAGACTTCAAAAATCGCCGGCGATGGAACAACAACCGCTACCGTGCTCACAGAAGCACTGTACAAAGAAGCCTATAAAAACATCACAGCAGGTGCAGACGCAATGTCTATAGCACGAGGTATGCAAAAAGCAGCAAAGGCCGTGACCGACAAGCTCAATTCCTTAGCTAAACCCATCAACATCACCAAAGCCAATGATATAATCAACATCGCCTCAGTATCAGCCAACAACGATCCGGAAATCGGAAAGATTATGGCCGAAGCCTTCCAGCGGGTCGGCAAGGATGGCGTTATAACTGTCGAAGAGGGCAAAAGTATCGAGACAACCGTCGAGTTCGTGGAAGGTATGCAGTTCGACCGCGGCTACCTGTCGCCACATTTCGTGACCGACCCCGACAATATGGTCTGCGTACTGGAGAAGCCGTACATCCTGGTCCATGAGGAGAAAATCAGCAGCGTAACCAAGCTCGTGCCCCTGCTGGAAAAAACTGCTAAGAGCAGAAGGCCTCTGCTTATTATCGCAGAAGATATAGAGAGCGAAGCATTAGCAACATTGGTAGTCAACAAACTCAAAGGCATTCTGCAGGTTGCTGCGGTCAAGGCACCCGGCTATGGAGACCGAAGAAAGGCGATGCTGCAGGATATAGCGGTTCTAACAGGTGCTGAACCTATCCTCAAAGACGTGGGAATCGATTTGGAAAATATCGGCGTCAAACAGCTCGGCCAGGCCAAAAAGGTAACTATTGACAACGATAATACCATCATCGTTGAAGGTGCCGGCAGCGAGCAAGCTATAAGCGGCAGAATCAAGCAGATTAAAGATGAAATAGAAACCACAACCAGCGACTACGACCGTGAGAAGCTGCAGGAACGGCTGGCCAAACTGACCGGTGGAGTCGCCCAAATCAATGTCGGAGCCGCCAGTGAATCGGAGATGAAGGAAAGAAAGGCTCGAATCGAAGACGCCCTGCACGCCACCAGGGCAGCGATCGAAGAAGGCATTGTACCCGGCGGAGGTGTAGCCCTTATCCGTTGTATCGATGTGGTCAAGCAACTGAAGCTGCAAGGCGACGAGCAAACCGGTGCCGATATATTGGCAAAGGCTCTTAAAATGCCCTGCTATTACATCGCAGCCAATGCAGGAGCAACAGCAAATCTGGTTGTTAATAAAGTTTCGGAAGGTAAAGGCGGCTTCGGCTACAACGCGGCTACAGACAAATACGAGAACCTGCTGGAAGCCGGCGTCATCGACCCGGCGAAGGTAACACGAATAGCGCTGCAAAACGCTGTAAGTGTTGCTACTCTGCTATTAACCACCGATTGTCTTGTCACTGAAAAACCAAAAGAAAAAGAAGAAATGCCTGGTATGCCGCCCGGAGGCGGTTACGGCGGCGGTTATGGTGGTGGTATGGAGGATATGTATTAAATCAAAAACACGAAATTCGAAGCACGAAATCCTAAACAAATTCAAATAACAAAAATACAAAACAGACTGTTTTGAACATTTGAAATTTGAGTTTATGTATTGTTTCGGATTTCGATATTCGAATTTTATGGGCTATTAGGGAGATAACCTGTGGAAATTAAAAGTAATAAAGCAAGAATTGTATTCATGCTAATATTATTAGCTTGTTTTTGTGCTGTGACAATTACGGGCTGCTCTCAAATAGCGAATACAGTCTCATTTATAAGTCTGAGCAAGAAGAAAGCTCCTGCACATAGTGAAGACGAACGTATGGATTGGTTCCGCGAAGCCCGTTTCGGCATGTTCATTCACTGGGGCATTTATTCGGTGCCAGCCGGCACCTATAAAGGCGAACAGGTTCCCGGCATCGGCGAATGGATAATGGAAAGAGCCATGATTCCGGTTGCAGATTATGAGCAGTTTGCCAAACAATTCAATCCGACAAAGTTCGATGCGGACCAATGGGTACTAATCGCCAAGAATGCCGGAATGAAATATATAGTCATTACATCCAAACATCACGATGGTTTCTGCCTTTGGGACACAAAATTTACCGACTATGATATAATCGACGCCACACCATTTAAACGTGACATACTGGCGGAACTGGCTGAAAGCTGCAGGAAAAATGGAATCAAGTTTTGCCTATACCATTCGATAATGGACTGGCACCATCCCGATGCCCAGGCGCCGTTTTACCCGCTTTATAATGATAGAAACAAAACTAACCCAAACTTTAACCGCTACGTCGAGTACTACCTGAAAGGTCAGCTACGGGAATTGGTTCAGAACTACGGACCGCTCGGAATACTCTGGTTTGATGGCGAATGGGTGAAGGACTGGAACCGGGAAATGGGCTGGGACATGTACGAGTATGTTCTCAGCCTTCAACCGGACATTATCATAAACAACCGTGTGGGCAAAGGTCGTCTTGGAATGCGGGGATTTAGTAAAAGCGATGAGTTTGCCGGTGACTATGGGACACCCGAACAGGAGATTCCCGCAACAGGTCTGCCGGGTGTTGATTGGGAAACCTGCATGACTATGAACGACACGTGGGGCTATAAGTCCTACGATAACAATTGGAAATCAACCAAGGACTTGCTTCAAAAGCTGGCTGATATAGCAAGCAAGGGCGGCAACTTCCTGCTTAACGTCGGCCCGACAGACAAGGGGCTTATCCCACAGCCCAGTGTTGAGCGGCTGGCAGCTATGGGCGAATGGATGAAGGTAAACGGTGAAAGCATTTATGGAACGACAGCCAGTCCAATTGGTAAAGTACCCTGGGGACGATGCACAGCAAAGCCCGGTAAGCTGTATCTGCATGTTTTTAATTGGCCGACAGACGGCAAACTAAATGTGCCGAATCTGAAAACCAAGGTTAAAAAAGCGTACTTGCTGGCAGATAAAAAACACTCTGAGCTGCCGGTGAAACGTATAAATGAAAACGAGATCGTAATCACCGTGCCTGAAAAGGCGCTCGATCCATACAACACGGTTATCGCAGTTAAAACCAAAGATAAATAAGAACCAAAACAGATAAGGAGTGAAGACGTATGAAACTGAAACCGTTAGATGACAGAGTTGTAATAAAGCAATCGGAAGCCAAAGAAAAAACTGCAGGTGGCATCTACTTACCCGACACGGCAAAAGAAAAACCACAGATTGGAAAAGTGATAGCCACCGGGCCGGGCAAACTACTCGACAACGGCAAACGAAGCCCAACATCTGTAAAGAAAAACGACGAAGTCGTATATGGAAAATATATGGGAAATGAAATTGAAATCGATGGAGAAAAATACGTAATTGTGCGAGAAAGCGATCTGTTAGGAGTAGTAGAAAAGTAAATTAGTGGTAGGGTGTGCACCGCACACCAACAAAAGAAAGGTGGGCATTGCCCACCCTACGGATCTTGAATGAATTTTAGAGGGAACAAAAAATGGCAAAGCAATTGATGTTTGACGATATAGCACGAACAGAGCTTAAGGGCGGCCTGAAAGAGCTGGCTGCAGCAGTCAAGGTGACTCTCGGACCAACCGGAAGGAATGTGATACTGCAAAAAAGCTGGGGTTCTCCCAAAATAACAAAGGATGGTGTTTCCGTCAGCAAGGAGATTGAGCTTCCTCAGCCGTTCAAGAATATGGGTGCAAAAATGGTCAACGAGGCCGCCAGCAAAACATCCGACGTTGTCGGTGACGGCACAACAACTTCGGTTGTGCTGGCTGAGGCAATCTATACAGAAGGACTAAAGCATGTAACAGCCGGGGTAAATCCGATGGCCCTGCAACGTGGAATTAGCAAAGCTTCCAATATTGCCACCGAGTTTATCAAGTCGGCAAGCGTCCCTGTCAAGGGTCACGATGACATCGCAAAAGTGGCAACCATCAGCGCAAACAACAACCCAAAGGTTGGCGAAATCTTAGCGGACGCTATCGACAAGGTCGGCAAAGAAGGTGTCATCGAGGTCGAAGAAGGCAAAGGCATGGAAAATGAGCTGACCGTGGTCGAGGGTATGCAATTCGACAAAGGCTATATATCCCCATACTTTATGACCAACGCCGAGACCCAACAGGCTGTTCTCGAAGATGTTTATATCCTGCTGCACGAAAAGAAAATATCCAACGTTCGCGAGATTATCCCTCTGCTGGAAAAAATCGCCCATGTCGGAAGACCCCTATTGATTATTGCCGAAGATGTCGAGGGTGAAGCATTGGCTGCATTGGTCATCAACCGCCTGCAGGGTGTATTAAAAGTTTGCACCGTCAAGGCGCCCGGCTTCGGCGACCGCAGGAAAGCTATGATGGCAGATATTGCTGTAGTGACAGAGGGACAGGTAATCAGCGAAGACCTTGGCATCAAGCTGGAAAAGATTGAGCTTTCACAATTGGGCCAGGCCAAGAAAATCGTAGTGGACAAAGAAACAACCACTATCATCGAAGGAGCCGGCAAAAAGAAAGACATCACCACCCGCTGTGACCAGATTCGTAACCAGATGGAAAAAACAACCAGTGACTACGACCGTGAAAAGTTGCAGGAACGGCTGGCAAAATTAACCGGTGGGGTGGCTGTTATTAAAGCAGGTGCCGCAACTGAAACGGAAATGAAGGAACGCAAGGACCTGCTGGATGATGCACTTCACGCTACTCGAGCAGCGGCTGAAGAAGGCGTTGTGCCGGGAGGCGGTATAATATTTCTGCGTGCCATATCCGAAGTAGAAAAGGCCAGAGCAAGAGCCAAGGGCGATGAAAAAATCGGCTTTGACATTGTATGCAAAGCCCTAAAAGCACCGACCATGCAGATTGCCAACAACTCCGGCGACCAGGGCGACGTGATAGCCGCACAACTCCTTGAGAAACTCGATAAAAATAAGAATATCGGCTATGATGCCAACACCGGGCAGTTTGTCGATATGTTCAAAGCCGGTATTATCGACCCCGCAAAAGTTGCCCGGACAGCGCTGCAAATGGCTGCCTCCGTAGCAGGACTAATGCTGACTACCAGCGTCTTAGTAACAGAGTACAAAGAGAAAAAAGAAGAAGAGGAACAGCCGATACCGGGCGCAGTAAGATAGAAGATAAATTCGAAATTCTAAATCCGAAATTCTAAACAATATCGAAATTCTAATGTTAAAATTTTCAAAACTTGTTTTTTTCATTTGAATTTCAGTCATTAGGATTTGTTTCGAATTTCGAGATTAGATATTCGAATTTATGCAAATTGAAATGGCCAAACGAGATTATTACGAAGTTTTAGGGGTGGATAAAAAAGCTTCCGCCGAGGACATCAAACGCGCATATCGACGCATGGCGATGAAATACCATCCCGATAAAAATCCAGGCAATAAAGAGGCTGAGGAAAAGTTCAAAGAATGCGCCGAGGCTTACGAAGTCCTAAGCGACGCAGAAAAACGCAGCCGATATGACCAGTTCGGACATGACGGACTACGCGGGATAGGGATGCGTGACTATTCGCACATGAAGTGGCAGGACATCGGCAGCATATTCGAGGATATCTTTGGCTTCGATGATTTCTTCTCTGATATCTTCGGAACCCGAATATCAAGGGCGTCTCGACGAACCGGACCAGCGAGAGGTTATGACCTGGAAACCAGCGTCGAGCTGACACTTAATGATATTGCTGCGGGCACGGAAAAGACAATTGAATTTACCCGCCAGGACAATTGCCCGGAATGCAAGGGCTCCGGCTCTGCGCCGGGAAGCAAACCGGCTCAATGCGCCACCTGCGGCGGCAGAGGTCAGGTCGCCAGAGGCGGCGGGTTTTTTCAAATAGTCTCGACCTGCCCGCAATGCAAAGGCAGCGGACAAATCATTACAAATCCGTGCAAGAAATGTAGAG
>CAZVUF010000109.1:0-8827 GCA_964629355.1 uncultured Pirellulales bacterium
GATGGAATGCTAGCGACGGAGAATGGAGCGGCTTTTTAAGAGGCAGTGATCCTTCGGCTTGGCAGTTAACAAGCTATGTTATTGGAGCCGAAGACGTCATTGAGCTGAAAGTAGATGCCAAGAACAACTGGCAGGCAACAACTCTTCTGATAACTCTTTACTATGATGAAGGAGGCGTTCGTGTTCCGGCAGCTTCTGCCGAATGTGCGCTCACAGATGCCATGCAGGAGTTTTCGGTGGTGCTTTCAGCGGCAGATGTACCTGGCTGCGTTGGCAAGCTGCTTGGTATTGAGTTAGACAATGTTACTCCAGACGTTGATAGCTGGGCCGGTTTAGACAACGTGAGGCTCTCTGTTAAATAAATCG
Source organism: uncultured Pirellulales bacterium (assembly GCA_964629355.1). Classification (GTDB taxonomy): domain Bacteria; phylum Planctomycetota; class Phycisphaerae; order Sedimentisphaerales; family Anaerobacaceae; genus CAZVUF01. Next base: position 367 of record CAZVUF010000109.1, read on the forward strand.
GCAATCCCTGATAGGTTCTTTCTCAATTGAGGATGATTTGAACAGGACGGGATATTGTGCTCTTAAAAAGGAAATTAAAAACTGAAAGATAAAAGCTAAAAACTTTAAATTCGGTAGATTTACCTTTTTAGTTTTAAGTTTTTTTAGATTAACGTAAATTATTAGTATGACCGCGTATGCAGTTGCTATGGGCTATCGCCCACCAAACGTGTAGTCATGGTATAAATTTATTAACTGTACATTTTTGGAGAAGGTGTATTATGTGTGAAAAAGTGGTCTATCTAATCCCGTTCGTTCTTGTGCTGGTATTAGCTGGTAACGCTCCAGCCGACACGTTACAATGGGACAACGGTGGGAATGGTTCATTGTGGAATGTGCCGGAGAACTGGGACCCCGATGGTTTACCCACTACTGATGATACGGCTCAGATTTACCTTCCAGAAGATGCAAATAAATGCATCATTGACTCCTCTGTGGCTGCTGAGTGTGCAACAGTATATGTTGGTACAGGCGGTGCGGGGCCTTGCTACCTGGAGATGACAGGCGGCTCCTTCACAGTGAGTGGTAATTTTCAAATAGGACAGGCATCCGATAGTAACGGCGTTTTTACTATGAGCGGCGGGACCGCAACTTCGACTAATGGAAGACTGTGGATTGGAATGAACGGCACCGGTACCTTCATCATGAGAGGCGGGGAACTAAACATCTATGAAAAAGTCGAAGTGGGGAAAAATGGAAGTGGCAATGGCACGATCTATATGGAAGGTGGAACTATGAACCTGACGGGCAGTTCCACCGACCTGGAGATTGGTTCATACGGGACAGGTACTATGTATATAACCGGCGGCGTGATCAACCTACAAGATAACATCAAATTGTCGCAGGGAAATACCTCGACAACCACGGGCGTCGGCCGCCTGTATCTGTACGGCGGAACGATTAACGCGGGCAATCTCCGTAATCCGGCGGATGGCATTTATGGCAGTCCCCTGATGGATATCACAGAAGGTGTGCTGACGTTGCCTGGCGATTATGGGGAAGTAGTAAACGACTATATCAACAGGGGCTGGATTATTGCCTATGACGGCATTGGTTTTGTGGACGTGAATTTTGCCCCAGATCCAAATCAGACCACGGTGACGGGCAGAATGCCCGACCCCGAACTTGCCTGGAGTCCGAACCCCCGTAATCGGACAAGCGTGGAGCGGGACATTACTCTTGACTGGAAACCGGGCATATACGCAGTTGCCCACGATGTGTACTTCGGCACCGACTTCAATGATGTCAACGACGCCAGCCTTGATAATCCGCTCGGTGTACTGATGAGCCCCGCACAGCAAGAGGCGACGTATAATCCGGGAATTCTTAATTTGGGCCAAGCGTATTACTGGCGGGTCGATGAAGTCAACGATTTAGACCCGAATAGTCCATGGAAAGGTTCTGTCTGGGAGTTTACAGTAGTTGACTATATTGTTGTGGATGATTTCGAGTCCTACAATGAAATTCCGGATAGTGAGCCTGGCAGTAATCTGGTTTACTATACTTGGACAGATGGCTATGCAGATCCGTCGGTTAATGGAGCTGTCATTGGTTATCTTGTGGGTGACTCTCTCGAGACTGAGAATGTTCATGGCGGTGAGAAGGCGGTACCATTAGCGTATGACAACGGCATTGCAGCTTATTCTGAGGTTACAGTGAATCCCGGTGACTTAACAATTGGCAAGGATTGGACTACAAACGATCTGAAGATATTATCGCTGTGGTTCTATGGTGGTCAATTTAATGCCGCAGAACGAATGTATATGAAGCTAAATGGAGTCAAGGTAGCATATAGCGGACAGCCGACTGACCTGCAACAGCCAACCTGGCAGGAGTGGACTGTTGACCTTGCGGCCTTTAATACTGACCTTAGTAATGTAACCGAGTTTGGTATTAGCTTTGAAAGAGCCGATGCATTCGGTGGACGAGGCAATTTATTGATCGATGACATCCGGCTATATGTAGATAGGGAGTAAATACTATAAGGGAAAGTTGTTGAAGACTGACTTACAGACTTTATGGCAGGGCGGATGTCTGGCGTCACTTGGCTTTTGTAATACGTGATACTATCGGCGGCAAATGCGCCGGTGAGTTTTACGGCGGTGGTGATTTGATAAGTCGACTACCGGCTCGGCAGAGGTGTAAGAAGGGCGGTCAGCTTCAGAGAGTTCACTGTTTTGGCAGAAGTGTGGCTTGAGGAATAATTGTGGCCGTAACCGTGAATTTTGCTTAGGATATGATTGAATTTAAACGGTAATCCGGTTACAATACCGCAAACGATATTATTTACTTCGGTGCTGATTCTGGCGGCTCTGCTACTTATCTTGATTCGTTAGCTACAGGCTGCCGCCAGGATAGTGTCGGGGTAGTGTATAAATCTGCCGATGGCTCTGACTTATAGGGAGCAGCGACATGGACGCTTTGGCAACGTTTGCATATAAATTGCTGAATATTCGTTTGAGAAAAGGGGGCAGTATTATGAAAACCAATAAAATGGGTTTTACGCTGATCGAATTGCTGGTAGTAATCGCGATTATTGCTCTTTTGATGGCAATTCTTATGCCCGCACTGAGCAGGGTCAGGGAAATGGCCAAGCGCTCCGTCTGTTCCAGCCAGGTAAAACAGGTTGGCGTGGCGATGACAGCTTACACATCGGACTATGATGGCCGTATGCCGACATATAACTCCGACATCACAAAGACTAATCCCTATTTGTTAATACACTCTTATGCCTTGTATCGAAGTGAGAGTGCTTTTGTTGATTCCGCTGGGAAACCGCTTCCCATGAAACTGGCCATTTTATATGAAAACAAGTACATAGCAGATCCGAAGGTGTTTTACTGTCCCTCGAATATAGAGCCGCTCTACAAGTTTGCGTCTTACAATGATCCTCGGCCCTGGGGCACGCTCCCCCAATATTTCAATTCCTCAGACGGAGAAGGACACAACCAATGGGTGCGTATGGGATATACATACCTTCCCATAGACCCGAGAGCTCCAATTGACGCTGCTACAGGCATGCCCTTAGATACAGCTAAAGTTATCGACAGTCTTGATCCCTATGTTCCCTATATGACAGACTTAATCCGGCACAAAGAACAGATCAGTCACAGGAGACAGGGCAGTTACGCAGTCAATGCCCTGTTCAAGGACGGTCATGTGACATTATGCAATGATAGAAGGGTATTCGATAATGATGTATGGGAACAGATGGAATATGGACAAATAAACGAGTTAAGAGCCAACTATATAGTCATGCGGTTGATTGGTGGGAAGGGACTGAATAATTAGTTAATTAGTTGATACAGTGAAATCAGCCATTTCCAAGATTTTCTCTCGATTTACTTACTGCTCTTCGGAAAATTCGCTGAAAGATCGCACCTGATATCAGCGAAAACCTTTACCAAAAAATCTTGGAAAGGCAAAGTAAAGCAACGCTGTAAATATGGTAGGGAAGCCCGGTGAGTTGTCGATATATAGTGCTTTATCGCTGGTTATTTTATGGCCTATCATATTGAGCCGGAGGGTAAAGCATCTCTGGCTTTAGGAGATGAGGTTCTTCGCTTAGCCCAGAATGAAAGGTGTACTATTTTTTTGGTTTTTGCTTTTAGTCCTGCGGCTTTGCGGAGCTTGGCTGCCATGTCGGTTTTTTCCCAGGTGAAATTAGCTCCTTTTCTGCCGAAATGGCCACCATAAGAAGTTTCAGCGAAAATCGGACGGGCGAGCTTTAAATGTTTGACCATGCTCTTGGGTGTTAATGGGAAAATTTCCCTTATTATTTTACTTATTTTTTCCTCGCTGATTTTTGCCGTTCCTTCGGTTTGTACGAGGACGGATATCGGCTGAGCAACCCCAATAGCATAAGACAACTGCACCTCGCAGGTGTCAGCAAGGCCGGCTGCGACGACGTTTTTGGCAACATACCGGGCCATATAGCTTGCGGTTCTGTCAACTTTGGTTGGGTCTTTGCCGCTGAAGCAGCCTCCGCCGTGACTTCCTCTGCCGCCATAGGTATCCACAATAATTTTTCGTCCGGTCAGACCACAATCACCTTTTGGACCTCCTATTACGAACCGTCCGGTTGGATTGATGTGATATACAATGTCCCTATCCACCAGACGCTTCGGCAGAACAGGCAAAACAACGTTTTCGATTATTTGTTTTCGCAGTTGCCTATAAGTAATAGATGGTGCATGCTGAGCCGCAACGACGACTGTATGAATACGTTTTGGTTTACTATTTTCATATTCTACTGTTACCTGACTTTTGCCATCGGGCCGCAGCCATGGAAGTTTCTTGTTCTGGCGCATTTTTTCCAGTCGAGTTGTTATAGCGTGTGCGAGCTGGATGGGCATCGGCATAAGTTGCGGTGTTTCCCGGCAGGCGTAGCCGAACATTAACCCCTGATCGCCGGCCCCTTGTTCCTTGTGGAGTCCCTGACCTTCGGTTACGCCCTGAGAGATGTCAGGGCTTTGTTTTCCAACTGTTACCATTACGGCACAATTTTCACAGTCGAATCCGAGCTGAGGGTTATCGTAGCCGATTTCTTTTATTGTTTTGCGTACTACGGTGGGAATATCCACGACGGCTCTCGAAGTAATTTCTCCTGCGACAATAACCACATTATCTTTGACCATCGTTTCGCAAGCCACCCTGCTGTGAGGGTCCTGTTCGAGCATGGCATCAAGGATGGCATCGGATATATGATCAGCCACCTTGTCGGGATGGCCCATTGTCACTGATTCGCTGGTAAATAGATACTTATTGGTATTACAGTTAGGATTGCTGGGAATTAATTTTTGTGACATTCGTGATTTATCCTCTTATTAGTTGGTTTTGTGGTTCTTGATACCGAACGGAAGCCCCTAACACCTTACAGGGCTTCTGAAAACAGCGAATATAATAAAAGATTCCTATCAATAGTCAAATTAAAAAGTTGATATGAACTTAGGGAGATTACAATTAATTGTTTACGGATTTATTGAGCCATCGTTAATCGTCCAATCATATTTTATATATTTGACGGTATAGTTTCCTACTTCCAAGAAAGATACGTCCCAATCGGAAATATAGTTGGTAATGAAATTCAAAACAGCACGAGTAGCAGGGTCCTGGTCCTTGAACTTTTTATCTGTGGCGAACTTACTAATAAACTCCTTACCGTACCAGCTCGGTTGGAAAATAGCCGAGAGATAGACAATCTGGTTTTTTCTGTCAATTTTGAATCCCTGTGGGCTGGATAAAAATCTTTTTGTCTGGTCTGCCAGTTGTTCTTCAAGCTTGTGTCCATAATACGGCTCATTGCGCAAAATAGGGCTGGAGGGACTGGCGTTAGTCAGAGCGAGAAATACTCGCGGCTCATCGAATTGTTTATGGAAAAACCGCTGTTGGATTTCTCTGAGTGTAAACTCCTCATCCATTACCATGAATTTGTAATCGGTCCATATACCCTTAATGTGTCTGATACTGTAGGGACCATAGATTAGGCTTAGAAATCGCGATGCCTGGATAGGATAGTTTTCAATGATTATATTAAGCATCTGAATATTATACGCATTAATCCAAAAGGCGATTTTGTCCGGTTTAGGCCAGGAGTTATATTCGTATGGGTCCAAATCGTCAAATTCGTTAAGGAGTTTTCTTAACTCCAGTCTTTTTCGGCGCAGCAGGGTGTAATCAACCAAACCATTTCTATCGACAAAGCTGTTCAGGATATCAGCGCATTTATCGTGGAAAGAAACAATCGAGGCAGTTTCAACTTCATTAGGTTCTACTTTTTCAGGTTGGGCAGTGATTGGCTCGTCTCGGTGCTCGTCACGGCGGAGCGTGCCGTAGCCGAGTAGGCTCGCCGAGCCGGAGCGGGATTTAATGTCGTTCGGTTCTATGACAATTTGTTCGGCCTCTATGTTGTTTTGTGCTTCGTTTGGCTCAGGTTTTGGGAGTTCAGCTTTGGGGGATACAATTGCAGGTAGCTCAGCTTTGTTGGGTTCCGGCTCGTAAATTTCCACTTCCGGCGTTTCTGCCTTATTGGGCTCGACAATTTTATATTCAGCCTGTTGGCAGCCGGCAATAAAAATTAATACGTATAACAAAGCTATCAAAAGGAAGTGATGTTTATCCAAAGTTTTCATTCCGATAAATAATTACATAGAGATTTTAAGCAATTAAATAACAAGACAATATTAGGATAAGGAATAAGATAATAAATGCAATGATTTGTTGATTGTTTTATCGTTCTTTTACGCAGCTCCCTTGATTTAGAGTGCAAGAAACCGATAAATGCTTTTTCTGAGCAGATACACTGAAAGCATCTAATAAAATGAATAGTATGATTTGCTGTTTGTCAATCCCACAAGCGGTAATTCCTTATCGTATGGGCTCCGGTATTGCGCCAGGTCTTTTTTATAAAGAACCAGCGCACATGATGACCCCCAGCTCGACACAGGGATTTGTCTGTGGACTCACCGCCCAGCAGCGCGTCCCGGATTTACTTGGTCACCTCAAAGGCTCCTTCCGGGGAGGGTGGTTACGGCAAGGTGTACAGGGTGAAGGACATATCGATGCGCTCGTCTGTCTGGTCATACAGATAATTCGGCTGTGTACCCTGATCTGTAAAAACTAAACCCAGAGCCGTGCTGCCGAAGGCATACCGGTGATTGGTCCATGCCCATGGATGCATGATTGTATCCATAGCGGCTCCCTTGTATACGGCCATGACACTGAACCAGTAGATTTGGCTATGAGCTTCCTGCTGGAACCAGGCATCCTCAGGCAGGCGGACCATATAGCGGAACACAGCCTCATTGGGCTCTCCGTGTGGGTGTTTGTCGAATCCCACCAGGACCTTATCGAGCTCGGTGGCCTCATACTCCCAAATCTTGGGTCCGGGATGTTCATTAGGAATATTGGCATCGGCTGGTGCATTAGTCCACAGCGTCAGGACAAAGTAGTCCGGAGATCTCGGCTTCGCCGAATTTTCACACGTACATGCCTCATAGCCATAGCCCATATAGGAACCATTCCAAGCAACGGCTATCACCGGGCTCCGGCGCTCACACAACCAGTCATCAGAGACCCGCTGTCTGATTAGCACATCACCGTTCGGGTCTTCTATGGCATACGACTCATGGTCTTCGTAGTGCGGCCATTCACGCAGGTTTGTAAATGGCAAATCCCACTTGACCCATGGTTGTTCGGTCAGTAATTCAAAGCACAGGTCATATGCCTGGTTCTGCCCGCATAGGAGAGAATTCTCTATCGGGTAGATCCTTCCGGGGAACAGACGCTCGTCGAACGTCGGCCATTCGCCCATGATAGCCGGCATAACAGCACCATTGCCCCAGAGATGCGGTCGGGTCGTCCAGCCCCACTGGTTTACCTGCTGAGCATCCGGAGGATAGATGGCAGTAATGCTAATCCAGAAGACATCCTCGTCGCTCTCAAACTCGGCCTGGTGGAACCACTCCTGCGGCTCCAATTGCACCTCATAGGCGAAACACGTCTCAACAAGCTGCTGAGGAAACTCCGTGAGGCCGACCGGCTCGCGGTGCACCCGTTCATTCGGGACCTCGACCGACCAGACGAGACGCTCGAGATAGAGTTGGTCGGGCTCAAGCCCTTCGACCTGGTTGGCCCAGAAACCGATGTGCCAAGCCTCGGGCTGCGATTCCGGCGGTTCGGGCAATGTCCAATTCTTATATCCACCCCACCATCGAATTCGTGTGATGGGAATGGGCCCGAGGCAACGGAAATCGTCGGCATCCATACGCCACTGCCTGCGTTGGCCGGATTGCTCAGTGGAGCGGGCCGGCTCATCCCAGCCACAGAACACCATTGGTGTATCCACGTTCGGGTCTATTTCTATCGGTGGCTGGGACCACATCAACAACGGGGTATCAATCGAGCCGTCGGGTTCGTTACTGTCGCCGGTGTTGTTGTTCAATCTCAGGACAATCACGTCATCATCCGTGCCATTATGGGCCTGTCCGGTGACAATGATCTTGCCGTCTGTTTGCAAAGCCAGGCCATACCCCCATTCCGTGTTATCCGTCGGATTATATTGATAAATACCATTGGTTCCGAACGTCGTATCCAGGGTGCCATTCTGAGCATATTTTAAGACCACCAGGCTCCAATCCGATATTCCGCCGATGTTGCTGCCGCTATATCCGGTGATGAGAATAGTGTCGTCACTCTGCACTATTAAATCATAGCACTGTTCACTAATGCCACCATCGAAGAGCACAATCCCGTTATTCCCAAAACTCGTTTCTAAGTTACCATTGTTGTTAAAGCAAATAATAGGAATATCGTAGTCTGTACTGTTTGGGTCAGGTTTAGTCAAAAGGCCTGTAACCAGGATGTTCCCATTGGAATTTGTGTCAATGCCGTATCCCCGGTCATAGTCTCCACCGTCATAAAG
>CAZVUF010000110.1:0-8663 GCA_964629355.1 uncultured Pirellulales bacterium
AATCTCTTCTTGATGAAAGGCTGGTGGTGGTGGAGAGCCGAAGCCGGTCGAGGTCAGCGTTTTTCGAGGCGTCTTTTTCAATGTAGATATCTCGCTGCGGAATATAGGCTTCCGGCTGATAGTAGTCGTAGTAGCTGACGAAGTACTCGACTGCATTTTCCGGGAACAGCTCCTTGAATTCTTCATAAAGCTGAGCGGCTAAGGTTTTATTGTGAGATATGACAAGGCTCGGCTTGTCGAACCGGGCGATGACGTTAGCCATCGTGAATGTTTTTCCGCTGCCGGTAACGCCCATCAAAGTCTGGTATCTCTTAGCCGAGCGTAGACCTTCCGCCAGCCTTTCTATGGCCTGTGGCTGGTCGCCCGCAGGGCTAAACTCTGTACTTAGCTTAAAAATACCCATAACTACAGAATACAGAAAACAGAAGATAGAATACAATTTACCCCGTTAGAGAACTTTGTTCTCTAATGGTCTGCAACGGTGGCATTAAACCACCATTAGCCTTAAGCAGTGATGACAGTCGATTAACACCATTAGAAACTATTGTACCTTGTGTAGTTATTGCTCCCAAAATAAAAAACAGATTTTTGTATTGTTTCTAACGTGGTTAAAATTGGTGGTTCTCTCTAACGGGGTGAACAGAACGCAGAATACAGAAAAACAATGAAAAGGAATGATAAATAGTGAAAATCCCGTTATTCGTTTATCGGTTGCGCGACTCGTTTCGTTTTAAGTAATTCGGTTTTCGTCTCAAATGCCGATTTACGTTAGACGCAACCGTAACGAGCAGCGTAACCGCAACCGTTCAACGTAGTTGAAGGGACGAGGCTATGGTGCCGGTTATATTAGCAAAGTGAGATAATTTTCTGATTTTTCAGATACTATAAATTGCCTTTCCGCCGTCGGGTCGGTATAATCACGAACAACAAATCCGTGCCGCTCTTATATATTGCCTTGAAAAGAATTATATTTATGGCCATTCGAAACAGAGCATTTTGGGGACTTGTCATTGGAGTTGTTTGCGGTATTGCTCTCGATGCCATGAAGACTTGGTGTTTTATTAAACTTGATAACGGCAGTTTTCTACCTCGTTATTGTGTTTTGATACCGATTCCATGGCCAATCCTGATATTAGCTTTGGTTATTATTCCATCACTCATCTATATTTTATCCTTCCGACGACAACGAAGCTTTTCGGATACGTTAGTTCTGACTCTTGCGACGGTTTTTTCGATGTCGTTAACCGCAATGTCGGTTGGAATGTATTCGGGGAATGAACCGTCGCGCTATTGGTGGTATACTATTCTGCTCACAGTATTTGTCTCTACTATCTTCTATTCTATTGCTATTTTGGTAATTTGTTTTTTTATTGGATATGTACATAGGTTCATTAGGAAGCAAGGTAAACGGTGCCAGTCAGTAGGGTGCGATGAATCGCACCCTATAGGAGCTCATAAGGATATGAAGAAGGTAAAGCTGTGAAGAACCGAATAAAACGAATGGGGTTAGTTTGCATAGGAGTCGGGATTTTAGCACCTGTTTTTCTCCTGGTTGGAGGAGGCTATCTGACTGCTACAAATGCAGCCGAGGGCTGCTTACTTTTCTTTAAAAGTTATGGAATTGGGCTGCTATTTCCAGGACTGCTTTTCTTTTTCGCTGCGCTCTGGCTTCCAAATGAGAAAGGGCTAATTCCCGGCATATTGACACTAATCTTCGCCATCCCGGCAGTCACTTCTCTTATCGCCATCCTGGCGAAGTTCACACACTGGCCAACTATTTTCACAATAGGTCAAGGTGTCTCATGTGCAATCGTTTTAATGCTTGGCATCGGATTGACCATACGGCAACTGATGCAGCGCTCGAAGGGCCTGCCACAATTTCATTGATAATCAACTACCAGATTCGTGTTTTTGGTACTTTACTGGTAGATTTTCAAATAATACCTAAGTATCTTTGGTATTATTTTTATATTTATCCTTCAAATAGATGATTAAAGGTGTCTAGGGGGACAGTCGTATTTTTTAAGAGCATTGGATCATGGAAGGTGAGTATTCATTGAACTGGACACGACTTGTCCGCCGTTCGTATGGTGGATTTACCCACCCAAAGAAAATATCATCCCGGACTTGATCCGAGACAGCTTCGTCTTTCTCGGTAAGCTGAGATTTGATTAATTTTCCTTGAAAATAAAAAAAAAGACAGAGAAACAAAATTCAGGATTTGAGGATTGTTTATATAACATTGTATTTGTGTTTTATGCCAATAGTCTTTTTGATTAGTCAAAAAGACTATTGACTTTTTTCTATCTAATCTGGTTTAATATTCCTTTGTAATTCCAAGGGTTTAAATCCGTGATTCTTAAATTGGCCGAAAAGTCAGCCTTTGTTGGAGATAAATGATATGGTTTTCAATGTAAAACAGTGGGATTATCTAAAGAAGTGCTGTCCCCTCACGCCCAGAGAGGTTCAAGTTGCAAAACTGGTCTGTATGGGATTGGACAATAGCCGGATCGGTAAAAAACTTGGTATTTCATATAATACTGTACGTGCCCATCTTGTAAACATATTCCGTAAGATGGCTGTAAGAGGAAAAGCTGGTTTGATTCTCGGATTTGTTGAAGCGGTTCAAAAAGCAAAACTTTAAGGCGTCTGAAATAACCTGTGAAAAATTATGTTTATGCGACCCAAAAAAGATCCGAGTGTTTTATGCCAATAGTCTTTTTGATTAATCAAAAAGACTATTGGCCTTTTATTACCTTCTGCTAATGGGTCGATGTTCTGTTGAGTTCTGTTTCATAAGAGACTAAGAATAATGTAGTATGTTACATTGCGTCAGCAATGAGCCATAGCTTTGGTCCAATGAGTTATTTGGCCATTTGCGGATAGACGACGGCTGCGAGCAGAGCCGAGCCATACTGCTGCCAGAGGTAGTCCCGATTGTACTGGTCGGCGTCACGAGGTAGTTCGAGAGTTATTGTGGGAATACGTAAGGTCAGGCCTGCGTAAGAACCCAGCGAACCAGATTGTGCACCGAGCTTGCGTATGCGCAAATTACAATGCTGGGCCAGGTGGTCGGCCAATGCCCAGGCGGGGCCATCATAATCAATACAGGCCAACGGCTGATGAATACTGACGATTCGGTCAGGAGAATATTGCCGTATGACCGATGCGATGGCGGCAGCTTCCGGCTCGGAAAGTGGGGTGTATCCATTCTGTGCACTATTCTGCCGATTAGCGGCTGCGAAATTGCGGTTTAAGTCCACGCCCTTAGCGTTGTAACGGGTATTGTTGGCCATACCATCTGGATTAGCAACGGGCATGATAACAACCTTGCGCCCAGCTAAAAGACTGGGCTTGCTTTGTAGGTAATCTACCAGCTTTTGAACGAGGGGCGTACCCGCTGGCTCATTACCATGGATTGTTGCCAGGATAAGAGTCACATCTTGCCCTTGGCCGAGCACAGTGCACATGATAGGCCGGCCCTGCACCGATGTGCCTATAATGTGATGCTCTATCGAAGGTAAGACAGTAGTGGTCCGCCGCGGCGGCTCGGTTACTATCTCAGGCGGAAGGACAGGCTCACCGCAGCCTGCAAAGCTCAGGACAGCAAATAGAGCTAAAAATGTTGAAATCATGTACAATTTCTTTTTCATTTCACTGTACCATCGACAAAGTCGGTCGTTTCTCTATAAATTTTCGAGCAGGCAGTGGCATATATTCTTTTACTTTGGTCAACAACTGAAGCAAGAAAGGTTGTAAAACATTAACTTTTTTAGCCGGAATACAACGAAATACTTTTTTCGTCAATTCTGACAGGAAGCGCTCTTTTCACTTTTTGGATTGTTTTTAAGTGCGCCGCCGCTATAATTAGGTATTGATTAAACTTTGCAGATAAAGGAACAAAATTGACCGTTAATTGGCAGAGGAAACAGTGAGATTTCAGGTTTTTAAAGACGGCAAAGCTATTGATAAATTCAGGTTGTGCGGTGCTTATCTTTTCGGTACCGACGGCATTGGCATTCGCCGGACTAAAATAAAGTTTAAGAACGGCATTATCGAATGTGAAAGGCCGAACTTGGAGACGGCGGGGCTGGCCTTATTGTGGCCCGTTAACGGTTTGGGAAGAATGCTTTTGCCTACAACGTGCCTTCCTGAAAGAAAGCGTCCATATAACTTGAATCTGGAGATAGCACGTGCCAAGCTGATGCAGATCATAATCAAGCGGGAGGATTGGTCGTTCTTTGATAACTTGGCTGATTTGGAAGATATTTCCAAACAGGCCCAGGGATTATTTATTCAGGCGATTCAAAATATTTCAGACCAGGAAGCCGCATCACAATTTGCGGATGAATCACTTAAAAAGGCTATCATTATTTCTGAAAAGATGGCCATAAAACAGGCAGAGTCGTTTTTCCGCACAAGAGCTAAGAACAGCGGCTTCGGTCGGGGCTGCCTCGGCTGTAGTATAGACCCCACGCAGATAAATAAACCGGAATATGTCAATAAACTGTTGCACGTATTCGGCTCAGTAACTATCCCCTTAAACTGGGCCCAAATAGAGCCTGAGAAGGGTAGTTTTGATTTTTCAGCGGTTGATAATTGCATTAGTGTGCTTGGCAAAAAGAAGCTGGTAATCGGGGCGGGCCCGTTGCTTCGTTTTTCCAAAGAGTATCTTCCCAAATGGCTGCTCGGGGGCAAAATCGGATTTGAAAAAATTCGCGAAACCGCATATCAATTTGTATTACGGATGGTGGCACGCTATTCAGGCATTATTCACAGGTGGGTTGTGATAAGCGGTTTGAACGTATTCAACTATTTTGGTTTTAGCTTTGAACAGATTTTGGGAACGACCCGTGCGGCCAATATGGCTGTTAAAGCAGCCAGTAACAGGGCGTTGCGGATAGTGGAAATCAGCAATCCGTGGGGCGAATATTTTGCGATAGTTCCGAATACCATACCGCCGCTGGCATATATGGACATGATTGTGCAGAGTGGGATTAACTTCGATGCGTTCGGTTTGGCTATGCGGTTGGGCAAAAATCTGGCAGGCATGCACGTCAGGGATATGATGCAGGTATCGGCAGTTCTTGATTATTTCGGCCCTATAGGCAAATCCTTGTATGTAACCGGTGTGGAGGTTCCAAGCCAGGATGGCGATGGCTTGCACAGCAGCAAAGTTGCCGGTGCCTGGCATCATGAATGGGATCAGTCACAGCAGGCGGAATGGATTGAACAATTTTATAAAATAGCGCTCAGCAAGCCCTATGTTGACTCGGTGACATATTCAACACTGGCAGATATGAAGAATAGCATCATAGCAAATAGTGGCCTGTTGACAGAGCAGCTTGAGCCTAAAAAATCGTTTCAAACTTTGAAAAAGCTTCGTGGTGAGATTTACAGCCGATAAATGGTTTTGTCACGCGTCCCCTCAACTTGGTTCGAGGCGGGCATGAGTGACGGGACCCCGTTTTACGTAGAAAAGATGACATAGTAGCACATGACAGAGACCAGACAAAGCAGGATTCAGTCATTTGCATTTGTTATTAGTGGATGTGTGTGTGTTTTATTTTCAATTTATTTTGTGATTTCGATTTTTGCCGTATCCGGACAGCCATGTGAAATCCAGTTAGAGCAGGTAATAAATCCAAACAATGCTCCTGTGGCGAGTCTGGCGAGATTGCCGGGTATAGGTCGTGTACGAGCCCAGGCAATAGTGGCTTATCGTGAGAGTTTTTTAGAGGAAAATCGTAACGACCTTGCTTTTCGAAACTATAATGATTTGCAGAAAGTTAGTGGCATAGGACCTAAAACGGCACAAAACATAAATAAATGGCTAAGGTTTGAGTAGTATATAAATTATAAACATGGACGAATGGGAAATTGATAAGCCGGTTGGATGCTGTTACGGCACCGGTAAAAAGATTGAGTACGGTGAAGAGTATTTCGGCGCTCTTGTGGAGACCGAGCAGGGATTGGCCCGTCGGGATTTCTGCGCCGATTACTGGCAGAGCCAAAAGCCGGAGGTGTTCTGCTTCTGGAAGACAAAGTTGCCGCGGCCGGGCCAGAAAAAAGCACAATTCATCGATGATGATATGCTGTTGGCATTTTTCAACCGGCTGGAACAAGAGACCGAGCAGGAAAAAATAGACTTTCGCTTTGTATTGGCTTTGATTTTGATGCGTAAGAGACGCTTAAAATACGATTCATCAGACGTTCAGGGCGATAAAGAAACATGGCGGCTAAGAATTACCGGCGATAAGGAAATTGTCACGGTGTTAAATCCTCATCTCGATGAGGAGCAAATCGAGCAACTATCCTCGCAGATAGGCGAGATTCTGCAAACGGATTTATAAAAGGTGCATTACATGCAATATAAAAATCGTCTGTTTATTCTTTTCTGCGCGGCGATACTAATTCTTGCCGGCTGCGCCGAGCAAATTCGACAGCCGACGCGTATTTGTCCGGGCAAAAAAACCGCGGACGAAGCATTGTCCGCGCTTGGATCACATTCGGCAAAAGCGGTTCCGCTAAAGGCCATTGGCCAGTGTCGTCTGGAGTATTATACTAAAGGCAAGCTTCAGAAGGAAAATTTTTGGGTGAAACTTTGGTTAAATCCGCCGAGCGAAATATATCTGCAGGGCGATGTGGCTTTTGACCCGCGAGGACTCATCCTCGGTTCAAACAAAGATGAATTCTGGCTCGCTATAAGGCTTAAAGAAATCAGCAGCTATTGGTTGGATAGGTGGACCGAAACGGGCTCTGTTGATGGACTTTTGCTCGATCCAAGAGTGGTGCTTGAAGCTTTTGGAGTTATAGCGGTGGACACCGATGAAATTGGTCTGGAAAATTGGTCATTATCGAAGGAAGGGGCCTTCGATGTTTTGACGAGACGTAGTGACAGGGCGGGGATAATCAAGAAAATATTTATCTATAACTGCGATTATTCTGTTCGAAAAATTCAGTATCTTGATATAGATGAAAAATCCGAGCTTGTTGTGGAGCTGGACAAATACAAGCAGGTTGTCGAGGGTTTTTTTGCACCGAGTATCATCAAGATTTCAAGCCATGGTGAAAATATGGAGGGGCCGACAACCGTTTTTGTTAGTATGACTTCTATAAAATCAATGAGCTTTAATGCGAAGCAGCGAAATGTACTTTTCAATCCTCCTGAACCGACTGGTTTCAAGCACTTTTTTGTAAATATTGATGGAAAGTGGATTGAACAGTGACAGGGTTGAAAGGCCGAGATTTTTATGCCTAAGATAAATCTGAGAGAAAGAATCAGGCAGGGAGTATTTTTATTGGATGGGGCGATGGGAACCGAGTTGTTCACCCGCGGGATTGAGGCAGGCACATGTAACGACTATCTGAATATCGAGTCGCCTGATATCGTTTTAGATATTCACAATGCTTACTTGCAGGCGGGTAGTGATGCGGTTCTTACCAACACATTCGGTGCTAATAAATATGCTTTGGCTCGGCATGGGCTTGCCGACAATGTTGTTGAGATAAATACCACAGGCGCTCAAATAGCTCGGCGGGCGGCAGGAAAAGACAAATATGTCTTAGGTGACATTGGACCAAGTGGCGATTTTTTAGAGCCTCTGGGAAACATAAAACCAGAAGAGCTAAAAGATGTTTTCGCCAAACAGGCAAAGGCGCTTTTGGAAGGTAGTGTCGATGGCTTTATTATCGAATCAATGACTGCTCTGGATGAAATAGCAATTGCAATTGAAGCAGTAAAATCAGTTAGCAGCGGCTTGCCCGTTTTTGCATCGATGGCTTATGGTATGGGCAGTAATGGTTTTAGAACAATGATGGGTGTTGATGTCGAGTCCGCGATTTCAAAGGCCGTCTCGCTGGGAGTCGATGCAATAGGATTTAATTGTGGCACAGCAATGCTTGATGACTATCTTGTACTTGCAAAAAGATATGTCTCTGTAACACGGGCTTTGGAAAAGAAACGAGCCACAAGCTGCGAATTACGAGTCACGATTTTTGCTGAGCCTAATGCCGGAAAACCTGAGCTAATTGACGGCAGGGCAGTTTATAAGGTGTCACCCGAGAATTTTGCCGCTGCTGTTGAAAAGATTCATTCGCTCGGCGTAAATATCATCGGCGGCTGTTGCGGCACAAGCCCAGCGCATATAGCAGCAGTGAATAAAAAGCTGCAAATCAGCAACGTATAAGCAGATGACCGCTCTGCGCATTGGCTAATTCGTCGCCGGATAACCTACCGTCTGAACGTAAAGCACACGCTGTTCGAGCCGTAATTTTAACACCGTGGCCAGGCCTGTCTTATCACAATTGTGAAACCATGCAGCCAGGCCTTGCGAGGCGGCAAACAAATAGACGTTTCCGGCAATGAGACCTGTGGCAACATTGTAATAGGACTTTTGTATTTCCGGATCCCTCAAGCCTGGTTCCTGAAGCCTTGCCTTGCTGTATTTGGCTATATCGGCAACGTAGATGAGATTAACCGGAGCTCTGGCGGCGGAGCCTCTTCGACCGCGGCCACCCACCTTCGCGCGGAGGTCTCCGGTGACAACGGAAGTCAGACGGTGACCAACCGCCTCATAGAGGTAGATTCCTTCGGGCATGGCGACATAAAGGTCAATCTCCTGCGAGTTGCTGGCCGATGCGGCGGTTCTTCCCACCTGTCC
>CAZVUF010000111.1:0-4299 GCA_964629355.1 uncultured Pirellulales bacterium
ATAACTTCCTGTTACCCGATGTTTTCCGGAGGGGAGAAAAACGGTTTAAACCCTCTCAGTTTAAGAAAACCTTATTAATATTAGTTATTTGTCTTAGTATTCCAGTTTACTTCTCTTTCTATTTTTTATACGTCGTCGGAAAATTCCGGTTCTGTATAATTTTTAGCAGAAATCAACTATCATTTTGCTCTTGTACTTGCTGATATTAAGTAGTAGCCACAAACCCCAAAAGGCTTCAGGAATGGTTCTTTCCAAGTTAAACATATACCTGACTGAGCTCCTTCATCTTTGGCGTAATCCGCCGACACACATCCATCTGAGTCGTTTCACATCGCTATAGGCCGCAAAAGAACCGGCTTTATCCACCAAAGGCTGATATTTCTATTTTAAAGTGACGGCGAATCAAAAAAAAGT
Source organism: uncultured Pirellulales bacterium (assembly GCA_964629355.1). GTDB lineage: Bacteria > Planctomycetota > Phycisphaerae > Sedimentisphaerales > Anaerobacaceae > CAZVUF01. The sequence goes on from CAZVUF010000111.1 coordinate 415, forward strand.
AACATTTTTTATTGGAAACGGTCGTAAATTCCCCGTAGTATGTTGCCAGAAACGAACCTTTGCTACTCTGCGAAGGCTACGAAGCATGAGTTGAGGGTTTCGATTTATCACCTCTGTTTCTTATTTGTCTGTAGGGGGTAAATAAGAATTTTTGAAAAACAAGGAGTATGCAATATGAGACAAGAGACGCGAAAACAAAGCATAGCCGTCTTCGGCATGGTAGTTTTGCTTTTAGCTATGGCACCGGTAGCTCCAAGGCGGCTCCAAGCTCAGGATTTAGCGGAATTCGAAAAGCGGATGACGGAATTTACGCTGGATAACGGCCTGAAATTCCTCATCCTGGAAAGGCACGAGGCCCCTGTAGTCTCTTTCCATACCTACGCCAACGTTGGTTCCGTTGATGAGGTCAAGGGCATCACCGGTTTGGCACATCTTTTTGAGCATATGGCCTTTAAGGGAACCAAAACCGTTGGCACAAAAAACTACAGAGCAGAAGCCAAGGCCATGGCTAAGATGGACGAGGCTTTTTTGGCGATAAAAGCTGAGCAGAGAAAGGGTGAGAAAGCTGATAAAGCAAAACTGGAGGAGTTGCAAAAGCAATTCGAAGAAGCACAAAAGCAGGCCCAAGAGTACATTGTACACGATGAGTTTGAGGAAGTGTACAGCCGGAACGGTGCTTCAGGATTTAACGCCTACACAAGCTGGGACGCGACGCAGTATATAGTCAGTCTTTCTTCCAATAAAGTGGAGCTGTGGATGTCACTTGAATCTGACCGCTTCCTCCATCCGGTGCTGCATGAATTTTATAAAGAAAGAAATGTGGTGATGGAAGAACGACGCATGATGGAAAATAATCCCCAGGGACGTCTGGTAGAGGATTTTATAGCTGCTGCCTACAAAGCGCACCCTTACGGTGAGCCGGTGGTTGGGCACATGAGTGATATAAAAACTCTGACTCGCGCAGAAGCCAAGTCCTTTTTCAAAAAGTATTATGGACCGAGCAATCTGACTATAGCGATAGTTGGTGACGTGAATCCACAAGAGATAGAAAAGCGGGCAAAGAAATATTTTGGGCGAATCCCCAGCGGACCAAAGCCTGAACCGGTGGAGACGGAGGAGCCGCCGCAGCGTGGCGAACGTCGGGTAGTAGTGGAAGACCCTTCGCAGCCTATTGTTGTGATAGGCTACCATAAGGCTAACATTAATCATCCGGATAACGCTGTATTCGATGCTCTCTCCGACATAGTCGGCATGGGCAGGACGTCACGGCTTTATAAAAGCCTGGTAAAGGAAAAGAAAATAGCAATTCTGGCTTCGGGCTTTCAGGGTATACCGGGAGATAAGTATCCCGGGCTGTTTTTATATTATGCAATACCGGCCAAAGGCCATACGAATCAGGAATGTGAGGAGGCTATCTACGCAGAGATTGAAAAATTAAAAACAGAGCTGGTGACACCTGAGGAACTGAAAAAGGCAAAGACGCGCAGTCGAGCCGGGCTTATCCGACAGCTCGATTCCAACAGCGGCCTGGCAGAAGAGCTGACCTTTTATGAGGTTGTCACCGGAGATTGGCGTAATCTATTTAAACAGCTTGATGAGATTGAGAAAGTTACCGCTGAGGACGTACAACGCGTTGCCAAAGAATATTTCACGAGCAAAAATCGAACTGTTGGTGTCATTGAGACAACCACAGCGGAAAAGCTCTAAATCCTAAATACCAGGTTCTAAAATCAGGAGCAATAAAATGAGAACGAAGAAATCATTTTCAATGATGGTTTTTATATTTCTGGCTTTTGGATTGTGCTATATTGTGCCGGGTTGCCGCGGACTTCATTTGGGGCGGGGAGCATCTTACACAAAATTGAAATATCCCAAGCTGGGTGACATCGTGGTTCCGGAAGTCGAGAGAGTCACCTTATCTAATGGGATGCAGCTATTTTTGCTGGAGGACCACGAGCTTCCGCTTATCAACATCTCGGCACGGATTCGGACCGGCTCGGTTTATGAACCTGCGGATAAGATTGGCCTGGCTTCAATTACCGGCATTGTGATGCGCACAGGTGGCACCACCAGCAAGACGGGCGACCAGATTGACGAGGAGCTCGAGCAGATTGCCGCATCGGTCGAGACCGGCATCGGGCTTAATTCAGGCTATGCCTCTATGTCGGTGCTGAAGGAGGATATCGATACCGGCCTGGCGATTCTGGCGGATGTACTGATGAATCCTGCTTTTCGCGAGGACAAGATTTTACTGGCCAAGGTCCAGCACAGAAGCGCCATTGCCAGGCGTAATGATCAGGTATCCCAAATAGCCGGCCGGGAGTTTGAAAAACTTATCTATGGTCCGGAAAGTGTTTATGCGCGGCACACGGAGTATGCCACCATCGATAATATCGGTCGCGATGACTTGATTGTCTTCCACAAGAAATTCTATTTCCCCAATAATGTGATGCTTGCAGTGTGCGGCGATTTCAACTCAAAGGAAATTGTTAAGAAAATTGAGAAGGCCTTTGCAGGATGGAAAAAAGCTGATGTGCAAGTGCCGGCAGTTCCACAGGTCAGCTATGAATTCCGCCCAACAGTGAGTGTGGTTAATAAAGACGACATCAATCAGGCATGTATTCGTCTGGGGCACATTGGCTGTTTGATGAATGATCCAGACTATTTTGCATTGATTGTGATGAATCGGATTCTTGGTGGCGGTTTTACCAGCCGACTGTTTAGAAATGTGCGGTCTCGCGAGGGACTTGCCTACTCTGTCTTCGGTAATTATTCCGCTGACTTTGACCATCCAGGCATCTTCTATGTCGGTTGTCAAACCAAATCCGAGTCCACAGTACATGCGATTCGTGCTATGGTGCGGGAAGTGGAAAAAATGACCGAGAGCGAAGTCACCGATGAGGAATTAGCCATAGCCAAAGAAGCCTATCTTAATTCGTTTGTGTTTAACTTCGATTCAAAGGGCGAAATTGTCAATCGCCTGCTTGTCTACGAGTACTTTGGTTATCCTGCGGATTTTTTGCAAAAAACCAAAGCCAATGTCGAAAAAGTCACCAAGGCTGATGTTTTGCGTGTTGCTCGCAAGCATCTTCAGCCGGATAAAGTGCAGATTTTAGCTGTTGGTCGGCCGCAAGATTTCGATGAACCTCTATCGGTGCTGGGGCCGGTGACCGAAATTGACATCACCATCCCGACTCCCAAAGAAGAGCTGCCGGCTGCTACTGACGAAACGATTACCAAAGGACGCGAGTTGCTTACAAAAGCTGTTTCTGCTTACGGCGGAGCCAAAGCATTTGCCGCGATCAATAACTACGTATATAAAAGTGACATAACCGTTACCACGCCTCAGGGCGATGTGCAGATTTCCGCTACGACTACCTTCGTGCTGCCGGATAAAATGCAGCAGGTATTAAGCCTACCTATGGGTCAGCTCAAGCAATTAGTTGTGCAGGATGAAGTCTGGATGGTGACCCCTGAGGGTATTGTTGATGTGCCTGAATCGCAGCGAAAAGAAATAAAGGCAAAAATGTTCCGCGATTTGGTAAATCTATTTCGCATGTGCGATGCGAAAGGATTGTCTGTTCAATATCTGGGTACGGAACAGGTCGATGGAACAGAAGCGGAAGTCATCTCATTGACCGACGGAGACAGCACAGTCAAGCTTTTTCTTGATGCCAAAACTTTTATGCCGCTGAAACAGGCCTACAAAGGCATGACTATGACTGGGCCGGGGGATATTGAAGAGATATACTCCGATGTGCGTGACATCTCGGGTATCAAACTGCCTTTTGCGGCTGTGATAAATACCAACGGGAATAAGTTCGGTGAACTGAAAATTGTGGAAGCTAAATTCAACACAGAAATAGACCTGAGCATCTTCCAGAA
>CAZVUF010000111.1:4399-8609 GCA_964629355.1 uncultured Pirellulales bacterium
GGGTATAAATAGTAAGAGGCTCACAATCGAAATTACGATCCCTATTATCGCGAACACTCGTCCTTTGAGTTTGCCTTGGCTTTTCCTGATTTTTTTGAGCCCGCTTATCCCAAGAATCAAACCCACGATAGATGTAATCCCAAAAGTGAAGAATCCAAATAAACTCAAGTAAAAGCTGGCTTTTGCGTGTCCTGATGTATCGGGTTTCCATCCTGATAAATCATACTCTGGATTCTCTAACTTGCCTTCGGTCTTCAAGAGGCGGATGATTTCGTTCATTCGTTCCTTTTTAAAATCTTTAAGAAGTAAGAGAAAGAGTGCACTAAGAATCCAAAAAGGGATAATTACCAACAAACCAAACCAAGGACTACGCCCCTTATATTTTGCGAAATATGAGAAACCGACTGCCATGCTTATTGCGCCGGCTAAAGCAATAAAAGAGACAGCAGCAGGATATTCTTTATACAAACTGGTAAAAAGGATAGAGATAGCAAAAGAATTGAGAATAATTCCGGGTATGCCGAAGCAGAAGCTAAACCAGTTATAGGTCTTACGTTCATTTTGTAGCCTTTCGTACTCCTCGCCAAGCTGCGTAGGATCAAAATCTTGTTGGGTAGTGCCGGATTTAGTTCTTAACGATGTATCCAGGAATTCATTGCAATGTTTGCATTTTTTTGCTATAGCAAGAATTGTTTCGCCGCAATAGGGACACTGCATAGTTTTTTCTGTTGTTGTGCCTTTTTGATTGTCCTGTGCTGTTACTTTAAGTGCATTCATGTCTTGGTATGGTGATGAAATACTTGTTGTGACCTTGTTCTGAATGTGCTCTTGTTTTGTGACATCTGGTATTAATACAATTTGCCCACACTTAGGGCACTTTCCCTTTCGACCAGCGTATTTGTCAGGAACCTTAATTTTACAGCCGCAGTTATTACAGTTAAAGCGCAGCATAACTATCTACCTCCAGCAGTTTGTTGTAAGTAGAAATAATTTGTATAATTTCACTATTTTTATTCCATTGAGTCAAATGTTGCAGTCTCATTTCTTAAAGAAGTGTGTTCTGAAAAGTGCCATCGTAGCTGATTTTTTTCTGTCCGGCAGCAGTCCCAACTCATATAATCGATTTCATTATGGAGCGTGCTGTTTATAGAATTATCGATGCCAATTTTAATCGCGCACGGGAGGCGGCTCGCGTGGTCGAGGAGTTCTGCAGGTTCGCTTTGAATTCGGCTGCACTGACCGAGCGTGCGAAACAACTTCGGCACGAATTATCTGCCTGCTTAAACAAGCTCGATGCCGGACGGCTGCTCTCAAGTAGAGATACGCTCGGAGATGTTGGTGTTGGTCAGAAGGTCGATAAACAGTTTGAACGCAGCGACCTTAAGGACTGTTTTACAGCCGGCTGCAAACGTTTAACCGAGGCCCTGCGAACATTGACTGAAGTGACGTCCGCCCTTGGTGGACCGGACCGGTCTGTAGCTGAGACATTAGAGAAGCTACGGTTTGAAGCATACGCTCTTGAAAAAGACATCGTCCTGTTCGGTGAGCCGACTGAGAAGTTCAAAAAAGTCGGGTTGTATGTAATAATCAGCAGCAATTTACCGGCTGATATTATTAGTTTGGCTCAGAAATGCGTTGCAGGTGGTGCAGACTGTATTCAACTGCGAGCAAAGAATATAAACGACGATAGTCTCTTTGCCATCGCTGTTGAATTTGTGATGGTTTGCAAAGCAGCCGGAGTCATCAGCGTAATAAACGACCGAGTTGATGTTGCAGTAGCGGCTGGTGCCGACGGTGTGCACCTTGGCCAGAATGACTTGCCCGTTGAGCAGGTTCGCAAGCTGCAGATCTCTCCGTTGATTATCGGCAAGAGCACGCATTCACCCGAGCAGTTGCACGTGGCCTGCGGAGCATATCCTACGTATGTGAGCCTTGGCCCTGTATTTCCCACCGTGACGAAACCGACCGCGGAGCCCGTAGGACTGGATTATGTCAGACAGGCAATAAAACAGCTTATAGGCACCGGTATCGCCAATGTCGCCATCGGCGGCATAACTGCGGATAATGTTGAAGAAGTTTTAGGAGCCGGTGCTAATGCGATTGCAGTTTGCTCAGCGATTACGCAAGTTAAAGATACGACATCAGCTTGTCGGACTCTTAAAAAGAAAATCACTGCTTTCAAAAAAGAATAAGCTTTTTGGTACCCAAATTATCATAAAAACAACACAATTTTGCAGGTTTTATGCTTTGGCGACCGGTTTTCTACAGATTATCCACCGATTTTTCGACTTTTAAGCAAGGTTTCAATTTTGTGGAAAATTCTGAAGCGTTATTTGCTCTTATAATCAGCCTTTCTGGTAATGCTCATAACCTGCTTGTTGGAAATAAATTGCGAGATATAGCCTTTCCTTTAGGGTGTACATAGTGGTTAAAAGGAACGGGCAGAACCTATTTTTTGGCAAGTTTATTGGCAAGCAGTCTTGTTCTCGTGGGAGGTGAATCCGAAAAGGCAACCCAAGTTATCAACAAGTTATCCACCTCGCGGGTAGTTTAAGAGATTGTGTAGCTATTGTCGTACTTCTTTTTTAATCTCTGGAGGAGAAAACACATTTTTCATCGGTGGTAATGGACTAATTTGCGTCTGCATTTGAGAAAGCGTTACTTTCATTTGCTCAAGAGCAGCTATTATTTTACTGTTTGTTTCCTGGTTCTTACCCTGCATAGCTACGATTTGCTCCTGTAATCTGGCCTGGTTCTGATGAACATCTTTCAGAGTGCCGACTATCATTTGGATGTTCTCCTGAATCCTTTCTTCAGATCTAATCTGTCTTTGGCCAATAACTTCCACAAGATTAGTCAGCTCTTTATTATTGTTCTGCAGGTTTTGCTGCATTTCCATTAAATCTTTTTCGAGACCGGTTGTACTCCCGTCGATCCTTGAAATATTTGCGTTTAATCCTTCAATTCCGCCGTGCAATGTACCCTGGCTGCGTTCAATCCCAATTACGGAGTTGTTCAGCCTCTGTTGATGTATTTGCAATATGTCCCGCAGCGCGGCATGTTCCTGCCCAATAGCAGCTATTACATCATTGGCTTGTTTTTGAGTACCGCTCTGCACATCTTCGATTGAAACGTGCAGTTGGCTCTGGTTTTCCTCGATACTTTTCATGTTATCGGTAATTAGTTGAGTATTGAGCCGGATTAGGTGTTGCATTTCGAACTGATTTTGCTCAATTCGGGCCATTTCCTCGCCACAGCCGATTAAGGCTATACAAGTTATTCCTGTCAGCAAAGCTAAAGCAGCTTTCATAACGAGCTTTTCCGCATTAAATCTGTTTTGCTTTTCCATTTTTCCCTCTCTTTCTTAACATAGACCCTAAATGAAAGCGAGCCTTGTGTTTTAGGTTTTAAGTCTTGATTTTCAGTAATAAAATGCACATTCTCCTCGATAAGACAAACATCTAAGTAATTTTACTTATTTTTAAAGAAATTAGCAATCATTAATTTTGATGAATCAGAAATACGGACGCGAGTCAAAATTGTATGCCGTAATTGGCTTTGATTGGCTTTGTTTTTACCAATCTACAAAATTGTAGAATCACTCTATTCACTTGTCACAAAAGAGCTTGCGTAAATTTTTGCCTTATATAAATTGGCTTTGTTTTGCAAAAAAAGGCCGATTTGTAGAACATTCTCGACAATTGTAGAGCAATGTGAGTCTGCATAAAACTTATGCCATAGGTATTGGCAATATAGGAAAGTATATCTCTTGAAAAACATATTATCCATTCTATCTGCTGATTTTTAATTTCTGCATTGTGGTTTTTCGTTTCGCATTTTGATTTACCCCGTGAGATAGGCTGTAAATAATAGAAATGACTTTATCTCATGGGGTGAACTTCTGATTTGCCTCCGCCTTCCGTCATCTGTCTTCCGTTTGAATTATGATATGCTATATACTAAATTCGATGTTACATTATACCCGAAAACGGCTTAATTTTCAAGCAAAATCTCAGGAACAACGGGCAGTAATCATCTTGTCAATTTATTTTGTCATGTCCTTCCATAATTGCGATTCTTGCTCGCCAAAATTTTCAATCCCGTTTCAAACATTTTATGATAATCATTTCGCGGACCATTATTTCGTTAAGCCACATTTATAATTCTTTTAATTCGTTTGATTACTCGCTCCGGCTCTCGTAGATTGCAC
>CAZVUF010000112.1:0-8588 GCA_964629355.1 uncultured Pirellulales bacterium
GCGAGACGGAAGATTATCTCTTCACACCTGAAATTCCGGAGACGCAATGCTCGTTGTGCCAGGATTTGAATGGTGACGGCCAGATTAACTACCAGGACCTTTCAATGCTCGTACAACAATGGATTGCGAAATGTATAAAATAAACATTTCGGTTATTGGATTTGAAAAAAAGGCTGCGAGTTTTTTGGACTCGCAGTCTTTTTTATTTTGGTGTTTGACTACAACCGTTCATGGTTGAATAGACTGCAACAAATTGTATTTGACAAAATTGTTAAGCAATCTTAGCGATTCTCAACTGAGATTTTGTTTTATTGAAGTGCGTTTCTTGGCAGCAGGAATACGCCAGGACCGATGCCATCAGGGTATGGGACAGTACCATCAGCAGTAATGGAAACTTTCATAGGTATGGTTTCCGAGGTTGAATAGGTCTCTACGTGTCCATCTGTGTATCCTGCTCGTAGCTTGATTTCCGGAGGATTATTAGCAGCGCTCTTGCGGGACCAATAGGCTGAAAGGAGTAATGTTTCGGGAGTAATATCGGCTCCACTGAAATCCTCGCAGCTGCCATATGAGCCGGGGTTCCTCCAGTGGTCGTATCCGAAATAATCGCTTACAAGTAGCTTGCTGTATTTTCCACCACTTGCCGGTCCTTGTGGCCCTTTGAAAACAATCCTGCGTCCACCAATATACCCTGTATAGTTCCAGTAGAAGCAATATGTGCCCCCAACAGGATCAGTTAGAACAGGGGTGTCGGGATTGTCCCAATTGTCACCGGCATTCCAGGCCTCCTGTAAATACTTGTATTTTTGCGGCGCATTTGGGCAATACATAGTGCTTGCATCAGTAATATAACTGCGCAGATATTCACTCATAGCCCGATATAAACCTGGGTTGCGGTGTCTGTTGCCGGTCAGTTTAGTTGGGTCTGACCAGTTCCAGTTATTATCGAAACCTACGGTAGCAACTGATGGAGGGTATTGTTCATTGTTATCCAGCGCAAAGAAATTCACAGCGGAAGTGATCTGTTTCTGATTGTTCATACTCAGCATCGTCCGAGCCTGACGCCGTACCCGACCTAACACGGGCATCATAACAGCCATAACCAAGGAGATGATGGATATGACCACCAGAAGCTCAATTAATGTAAAGCCTCGTTTTCGCACAGAGACTACCCGGATTTTTTTGCATTGCACGCGGATTTCACCGTCCTCCAACCGTGCCCGGTCTTTTTATCGCGCACCGTTAGCGCTTGGTTCTAACTTTTTTATTATACGCGTCGTTTAATACCGTTTCAAGCCAAAATATATAAATATTTTTATGGCTATTTTTTAAAAGACGGTTTTTTTGCTTAAAAGCTTGCTATTGACCGATTTGTAAACGAAATTTCGAGGCTAAATAATGAATTTTAGTCTCTATTAGCCTTGGAAACTTCAAGTGTGCTGTTTGCGTCTTAGGAATTGGCAGAGTCGAAAAACTACCTATGACGGAAATGAAAATAATACTCTACATATACTATGAAAGGATGCAATTTGCTGATGTTACGTTAATTCCGCTACAGCCTGGGTGGTAAAGATGGCAATTTGTTAGGTACGGATTTTGTTTGGCATTTTTTGTAGATTGTTCAGCAGATATTTTCTCATTACTACATCCCAGGTCATATTTTTTGCAAGCTCGTAGCCTGTTTGGATCATGCTTTCGATCTCGGATTCATTTTTCGGCAGGCGCTGGATTATTTGTTGTGCAACCTTTTCGCTGATGTTTGCTTCTATGTGCTCTCGCGCCGACTGGTCGATTTGCAGTAGATCTTCTATATCTGTATAGTTGAAATCATCTAAATTGGTGTAGTCCGCGAGGATAATGTTTTTTACATCTTCAGTTGTGCCGGTCACGTCCCGCACCAATCCTGCACATCCACAGATGCTGCTGAATACGCATATCCCGCCGAAAGTCAGAGGCTCGAGCTGAGATATCCCGAAAGGTTCGTAAATACTTTGGCCAAGTTCCACATCTGTTCCTTTTCGGATGTCCATGAATTCCATATCTTCCGGCATTCTGTTGCCGCAGTATTTTCTATTAAATCCGAATTGGTTAATAAAGACAATCTTTATATTCCGGCTTTGTGCATTGAATTCCTGTATCTTGGTATAGAAGTCAGCCTCACCACCGGATAGATCCGGCCAGCCTTCACGGTGAGCAACAGGCCAATTATACGCTGTTTCCATATTATAGATGTCGTTACTGGGCCGTTGCGACACTTCAGTTGACAGCAGGAAAAATAACGCTGTTTTGTCATGGGCTCGGAATTGGTCTTCTATGTTACGTAACACAAGCAAATCACGCCACAATCCTTTGCTCCGTATCAATCTTGTAACGTGGGTGAAAACAAAATCCGGTTTGAAATTGAGCAGATTTTCGCAATATTGTTGAAGTTTTGCTTTTGATGCCAGCTTCTCGGAGATTGTTATTTGTTGAGCAGGTATGCCATTGTAAGCGATATTGATGTCTGCGGATTCAAATTCCGGCGCAAGAAACCGCAGTTCATCAACAACGTAGTTTCCTACTGCGTAGATTTGGTCACAGTATTTTGAAGCTTCTACAAGAACGTGTTTGAAGAAGGAACTTTGGTCGCCGAACACTTCATTAACGTAGAGTCTGTCTTTGTAGGCCTGTTTAATTACATTATAGAACATCGTATCATGGGCTGAGTGGTTCTCTACAATGCGGCGCATTGTAGCCACTTCATGGGCGTAAAAAATCGTTTTGAAATCACAATGAGGTTCGAGAATAGCTGCCAGTGTCGTGGGCAGGCCCATAAACTCATGGGCGACAATAACCGTCGATTCTTTTGCGGCATTCAGAGCTTTTAACGCAGCGATTGCCACAGGTGCAAGTCTGACGTATTGTTCGTACTCCCAAAGGCTCTCGTATAAATGACTGCGAATGTCGAATTCTTCGTACAGGCGTTTTTTAAGTTCATTGATGATTCCCTTGTTGATATATCTAACATCGATCAGGAGAACCTCGGGTGAGCTTTTTATACCCGTCAGTTCGTCAATGAATGTTCGTCTGCCATAGACGATACTTGTATTGTAATAATTTTCGAGTTTACGAAAGGCTGGAGCGTATGCAGGATTTATAAGTCCATCAATGGATGAATACAGAACCTCACCATTTTCGCCGAGTCGGTTTAATACAGAGCCCTCGGTTGTAAACAGTGGACTGATAACAATTGACCTGTCAATTGCGTCAAGATAGGATTTACAGGTGAAAAAACCTTGTAGAACGGCACCTATGCCGCCAATTTTCCCTATTGCCTCATGGGTAACATGTACAATAGTTGTCTCATTATCCATTCTAAGTTTCCCCCAAGTTTTGTACAAAGTTAAATCAAGATATGTTTTCGTTTCCACTGTAAAATATAACAAATATGCTTATTCAGGCAAAGCTGGTGGGCTTTGCTTTGATTGTTATTTCCACGGTGCCGAAAAAGTTGCAATAAATTGGTTAATAGAAGATGTTTTTTCGGACTTTTGGGCGGATATTCAAGAGAATTTTTCACTGTTATTAGCTTATTCGCGTCCGTAGGTTTCTTATCAGTCCCGAAAGCACTTGAGGAGGTATATCGGCTAATTCCGGCTCAGGCATTTCGGTGAGCGCGATTTTGTCGAGAATCTTTATCGCTTTAGAACTGTAAGGGACTATCGAATCTGCAGTTTTTTGAGCTTCGTCCAATTCGCCATCGGCCATTTGACGAAGATAAACAATTATGTTTTTTGTTAGTTCTTTATCGCTGATTTCCGGTACTGACCAGCCCATGCCGGCTTCCGCTTCGGGGATTTCTCTTTCCTGCAATATATCTTGTGTAAGCTGATATGTTTCGGCCATGAGTCGCTTTTTTCTTTCTTCCTCGGTTTCGTCTATTGGGGCAAGTTTCAGCTCCTCATCAACCTTGAGGTTAGGAACGTATATTTTATTGTGGCATGCAGGGCATTTTGCCCATTTACCGGCGGCGTTGTCTTGAGCTTCCACTTTTTTATTGCAATGAGAGCAGTGAAATGTGATTGCCATTTTCTCACCTCTTATGAAATTTTTTACTTATCGGCTTTATATTCTGCAACTATTTCCGTAGTTATTCCACCGCGGGGTCTGAATTGAGAGGTAACCTTCATCCAGCGTGGCTTGCATAAGCCGCTTAGATCCTCCAGTATATCATTTGTCAGCGTTTCGTAAAAGATACCTTTATTGCGATAGCCTTGCATATAGAGTTTTAGGCTCTTTAGTTCGATGCATGATTTGTCGGGACAATATTCAATAATAATTTCTCCGAAGTCCGGCTGACCCGTCCGAGGACAAATACTTGTGAACTCGGGGCATCTGATTGTTATGTAATAATCACGTTCGGGATGTGGATTTTCGAATAATTCTATTTCTGGCCGCACGCTCATTAATGTTTTAACAGCTCCTATAAACCTTTCTATTATAATATAATAGAGATACTGCCTCAAAAAAGCAATAATTGAAAACCGGAATGATAAAACTTTTTGGCGTGGAGTATGCACATCTGCAAAACGTGGCTGAAAATCTTGCATTGAAGCTGAAGCTCAGTTATATTTACAGTTCCGAAGACTATGTTATTTGGTGAAACACAGTGGATATCAATGAGTTATGTTATGAGTTGTTACCTTTTTGAAAGGAAGCAGAAAATGGCTAAAAGGTTGATTTTTGTTTGTTTTGTGGTTGGATTGGTGTTTTTCGCGATGTCAGGTTGTACTGATCAGAGTGGAATCAAGGTGGCCCAGGAGACTAAAAGCCGCGAATTCGTTTTACGTGTCAACTGCGGGGCGTATGAACCTTATACCGATAATGCAGGCAACGTTTGGCTTCCCGACCAGTATCTGGAAGAAGGCAAAGAATGGGGCGTTATCGATGGCATGACCATTGACCGTGGTGACTTGGGTATCACCGACACCGATTCGCCTAAGGTCTATGAGACAGAGCGGTATAGTATGTCGGCTTACAAGTTTACCTTGCCCAACGGCAAATATACAGTACGGCTGCATTTTGCCGAAACTTTTGAAGGAATCATCGGTGAAGGACAGCGGGTTTTTTCCGTTAGTATTAATGGAGAAACCGTCCTTAAAGACCTTGACCTATATAAAGAGGTTGGCGGTTGGCAGAAGCCTATTGTTAAAGAATTCAAAAATGTAGCCGTAACCAATAAAGAGCTTGTTATTGGTTTTACATTCAATATTGAAAATCCTGAGATTAACGGCATCGAAATATTTTCTGAATAATCTTATAGATTCAGACTACAAATCGACATGGGAAATTACAGGTGGTTGAAAAGAGAGCGGTTGTTTTACTGAGCGGAGGGTTGGATTCAGCTACGACTTTAGCTATCGCCCGCAGTGTTGGTTTCCAATGCTACGCTTTGACTTTCAACTACGGCCAGCGACATAAGCGAGAGGTCGAGGCCGCAAATAAAATCGCTAATTCTTTAGAAGTAATTGAGCATCGTATTATCGAGATTGATTTAGCCAGTTTCGGGGGTTCGGCTTTAACTGACCCTGCTGTAGAGGTGCCGAAGAATCGAGACAAATTAGGCAGCACAAGTCTAATTCCTCAGACGTATGTGCCTGCCCGCAACACGATATTTTTAAGTTATGCGCTTGCTTGGGCCGAAGTGCTTAACGCTTTTGATATTTTTATCGGCGTCAACCAAACCGACTATAGTGGTTATCCAGACTGCCGGGCTGAATTTATAGCAGCTTTCGAGAAGACCGCCAATCTCGCCACCGCAGCCGCAGTTGAGGGCAAAGGCCGATACCGTATCCATACTCCTATTATCGATATGACCAAAGGCGAAATCATTCTTGCCGGAACCAGGCTCGGCGTAGATTATTCTCTGACACATAGTTGCTACGACCCGGATGAGCAGGGCAGAAGCTGCGGACACTGTGATTCCTGCAGATTAAGATTAAAAGGCTTTACAGAAGCAGGTCTAAAAGACCTGATCAAATATAGGAAATAATGAATATCGAACAATGAATGTCGAATATCCGAAATGAGAATAAACGAAATCTTTTATTCTTTGCAGGGTGAAGGATTTTTCGCTGGTGTCCCAAGTGTATTCGTACGTCTGGCTGGTTGTCCCTTGCGCTGCCGATGGTGCGATACAAAATACGCATGGGATAAGACGGCTGGAACAACATACAGCATCGCTAAAATTGTCGAGACTGTTCAGAAATGGCCCTGTAGGTTCGTAGTAATAACCGGCGGCGAACCGATGATAAATTCTGCCCTGCCGAAATTGGTACAGGAGTTAAAAGCTAAAGGAAAACATATAACAATTGAAACCGCCGGCATCGCATATATACCGGATATGCCTTGTGATCTGATGAGTATAAGCCCAAAGCTGAGTAACTCCACCCCTGATGACGCAAAACTTGACTTCGGTGAGCTTAGTCGAACCGCTGCTGCTCACGAAGGTTCGAGATTGGATATAGCTGTCCTGCGAGAGCTGATAGATAATTACAAATATCAACTGAAATTTGTTGTGAACTCACCAAATGATTTATCTGAAATACAGCAGACAATAGAGGAAATCAAAGGTGTTGATCAAGAGAAAGTGATGTTAATGCCACAGGCAGCCACGAGAGATGAGCTTTTAGCTAAATCGCCAATGATTGCTGATATGTGCAAACACACCGGCTTTGCATTTTGCCAGCGTTTGCAGGTCCTGCTGTGGAATAACGAAAGATGTAAGTGACATACGATCTCAATTTAAGTGATCCTTTCAGCAGGCGAATATTATCAATCTACAGAGGACGTATTTTGTACTTATGGCATTTTTACTCTGCCTGAATCGATTTGGATAATTCACCTAACTCGACGAGTGTAGCTTCTTGTTGATCAAATACCATTTGATGGGAACTATGATAAGGCCGAGGATGCTCAGGCCCCAGACAAGGGGCAGGTCGAGCACAAGGCCGATCGGCAGGCCGATCAGGCAGATGACAAAGCCCGTCAGCAAAACCCGCTTACGGAAGGCATACAATTCTTTTGTGAGCGGACAGGAGTCACCCTCAGTGGGGGCGCGGCTTTGTCCTGCGGAGGGACTCTGTAGTGCCGCGTGCAGTTGCTTGTATTCATCCTCGCTTATTTTGCCTTCATTGCGAAGCTGTATAAGCTGCTCTTCTGACGATATATTTTCCATTTCTTAAGCTCCTGAGAGTTCTTCAAGTTTTTTCTTGGCCTCGGCTACACTGATTTGGTCGGCCCGAAGCTGTTCAAGAACGGCTTTTTTCTGGGCGTCCATTTTCTTTAGCGTTTCGTAGTTCGCAATCAATCTGTCCAGCCTGGACCTTATCGCGGCGTATCCGAGCGGGCTGTTCTGCTCTAATGTTTTAATACTGAATCCTGCTAAAAGATATTGCTCCAAGAATTTTTGATCTTCTGGAGTGAGCCTGTTGAAAAATGTTTCGCTGAAATTGCCTTCAATCTTAATCCCACATGCTGTACAGGCCATCGTCGTTGTCTGCATCGGCAAGCCACAACAAGGACAAGATATTGAAAGCAGTTTCTTTGCCATAACTAAAAATATTAGCATATAAGAGCTAAAAGTCAAGAAAAATTTGGGTAAAATAGGGAGGAGTACAATATTTTTCGGAAGAGTGTATCTAACGCACAGCCCTTGAAATTCCCCCAAAAACAAGGTTTTTGACCTTTTAAGATTTTTTGTGCGTCAAGTATAAAATTAAAATTTTTGCAAAATTATTTTATGAGTGCATCCTTTGGGTATAAATAATAATCCATCAATGTTCCACTTTCCTGTACACCTCTTATTAATCCATCCTTCTCTTCTTTGCCGGTTCCTTTTCCTGTCATAACCCAAATGTTATTCCCTTTTTCAAATGAAAGAAATTTCGCAAAATCTGTATGCTCGGCTAATCTCGATAATTTGTTTTCGCTTATTGAGCCAAGCCAAACACCGATTTTTTTCTCTTTGGAGTCGATTTTATCTAAAATTCGCGGACTGATAGATTCAAGAAAAGTTCGTATTTCTTGTTTAATATTTATTGTGTTTTCCGATCGCAATTGAGGTTGCGAAGATTGTTCTGTGGACAAAGCTGGCGTTGAATATATCTGCCACGCAGACAAGCATACAACACTAAATAACGCAGACAAAAAAGCTATCATTATGGGTTGTTTTGTATATGCTTTCCATATCAAAAGGAAACCAACTACAAATAACACTATTAAAACAGGAATCCCTATTATCGGCTTTAGATATGAAAATATCGCACCAAAAGCTAACAACATGATTGCTTCTCCGTATGCCGCCAGCTTTTGATTAGTTTCTGACATAAACCAAGAGTATAAAGAAACATATCAAAATGGCAAAGTATATTATTTTTTTTGTACGTTAAGTACATACTTCCCATTTTATTGCTGGTGAGTATGCAGGATGCTCTGAAAAATAGGGAAGTATTTTTGAGAAGGTTTGAGACTTATCGCGGATTAATCTTTTATGCCGAGGTCGTTTTTAGTGAGGATGGACTCAAATTTGTAGCCGGCTTTTGTGATAT
>CAZVUF010000113.1:0-8508 GCA_964629355.1 uncultured Pirellulales bacterium
CAGTGAAGCAGATATTCTTTTTTGACCGATAGTACAATAGCCCCATCTGCACAAGCTGATCGACAACATGATTGGGGACCGATTCGAAAACAGAGTCTTTTCTTCCAAGCTGAAACATGACTTTCCTCTGTTCATCTGTGAGCTTAACCATAATCCTGTTCCTTCCAGCAGCCAAGCTCAGTGGCTATCTTTTATTGCGTCGTGCGTATCGCGTATTGTGTTTATTCCGCAGCAATAGTATCAAAGGTGTGAATCTCGCTTAGCGAGCGATATTATGTTCTGGATTGTCTGGAAAGACAAGAAAAAATTAAAAAGCACAAGTGCATAAGAGCGTAAGAGTCCACCTACCGGGGGATAAACTCCGGGACATAAGTGCAGAAGGGATAAAATTGAAGGAGTGACAGTTTTTAGATAGTTTCTAAGCATTGCTGTTTAGTTACGAGAGATTGATGAGAAAGAACAGTATTTGTCGTTGACAAAGCCCTTTTTGTGTGAATAATCACGAAAAATCAGCCGGAGTGGCGGAATTGGCAGACGCGCGGGACTCAAAATCCCGTCCGGTTCACCCCGGGTGTGGGTTCGAACCCCACCTCCGGCAGTTGTTTCATGATGCGCGACAAGCGGCTTTTAATCCAGGTTGATTCCCTGCTGCTGCAGCCAGTTCTTCAAATCGCCCATTTCAGTATTGAAAACCTCGTTGTCGTAGTCCTCTTCCAGCTTGCGGATGTTGGCAACCAACTCGGGCTGCTCCTCAACGGCATCGCTTAACTTTTTCTCAAATTCATCACCGATGGCTCTTAAGTCATCAAGCTCTATTTGCTGACCCAAGATGCTCGCTACACGCTTTATTATCGCTTCGATGCACCTGGGATTATTGCCCTGCACATAAGCAGGAATAGTCGCGACAAGGGTAGCCATCTTCAAATCCCGCTCGGTACAATGGATTGAAAGATAGGTGATGAAACTGGCTGGTCCTTCGTAATCGGTGAATTTGACGCCGTATCGCTGTAGCATCTCTTTGAGTTGCACGTCGGAAACCGAGCTTAAAAACCTCGGCTCGCGAGTGTGCGGCACAAGGCCGGCAACACTGCCAATAAAATATATCATCTCAACGCCGAACTCTCTGCACAGAGAGAAGACGCAGTCAGCAAACTCTTCCCATTGCAGATTAGGTTCTTTACCGTAAAAAAGGATAAGATTGTGCTGCTCGCTATAGAAAAACTCGTTGCTCGGTACCTCGAATGACTTGATAAGGCCGGCTCTTATTCTTGTATGAGGCCGAAATAGTGCCGTCATTTCCATCGAGCCGGGGAAGTTGTAAATATAGAAACTTTCAGGATTTATCTCAGCAAATTTCTGTGCCCCCAGCTTGTCGATAAGGTACTTCATGGTTCCCGTGGACACCTCGCCGCCGTCCATCCAGCCGGAAAAACCCATTAACAGCCGAGTTTTATGCAAATCCGGTCTGTTATAAATTTTTAGCTTGTCAGATACCATAACGATACCTCAGCTTCACAAATGCTGTACTACTATATTTATCGGCAAGTTAATGCAGATAAATTCAACAGTCAAGGAAAATGTGGATTTGGCGATTTATCGCTGCTAACATAAATTGTGCCGGCAGACCTGCCCTAAGTTACGAAATTATCGGCAAATTGTTCTACACGAAGATACCCGTATCCGACGGGTATTAATCCGCTTTGATTACTCCCTTTTTAAGTATAATGTTGGCGTACAGCGCAGCCTCGCTCGTTGCAACAACCGCGTATGCTTTGACTGCCCTTTCATAGAAGGCGAACCTCTCAACCATCTCGAAATCTTCGAATTTTTCCCCGCTTTTCTTTATTATCCCGCGATACTTTTCCCAGATTGTCGGCTTTACGTTATCTCCGGGCACAACAGCCATCAATGCAACGGCTGAATCAACATAAGTATCCAGCGGGAAGAATTTCAGTATAGCCTCAAGCAGCTCCGGAATGTTATGTCCATCGGCACGAATGAGCTTCTTGGCTATAGATGCAGCGGGAAAATTGCCGTCCGCCAAAACGATTTCATCGCCGTGACCCATTTCCATAAGGACCTTCACCAGCTCCGGCGATATGATATTCGGCACACCTTTTAGCATTTTAAATCCTCGCACTATAATAATATTACTATAATCTAAACCGCTCCTTTATGGTCGCGGCTCTATTTAAAAACCTCGCAGCTTTGTGCTTTCCCTTAGCTGCAGGCCCGGCTTCGGCAGACGCTTGAGCACAACATATTCTATACCATGCTCACGGCAGTACTGTCGTTTGATAGGCTTGTCACCATCTTCGTTCACAGCATATATATCCGGCTTGATGCGCTCTATTTCCGGTTCGGCGTCAAGCCAGCCGTTGCCAGTCGAAATCAGGGCCTGCTTGACATAGCGAACGGATTGAACCATATATCTTCGCTCCTGCTCACTAAACATAGGATGTTCAGGTCCTTTCAACGCCTTGATGTTCGCATCGTGTCCCACTATAATATAAAGCTCGCCAAGCTCCGAGCACTCTTCAAAAAATCGCACGTGGCCGGAATGAAACCAATCATAACAGCCGGTTACCAGCACCTTTTTCCGCCCCCCTTCTTGCTTTCGCAAGAAAGCAGGGGGGTTGTTCGGTTCATCTGTGTCACAGTCGGGAAAACCTCGCAATTGCTCCTGTTTTATAACCTCATAGCGAAGATTGTTTGCCTGACAGTAAGTCTGCTTCTTGGGTGTGTGCTCGGATTCGGTGACAGCCCATGCGGCAGGTTGAACATCAGGAACTTTCGGAAGCACATCGGTATCCAAAAGACCATGCACAAGATGTACCTCATAGACAAAGCGAATCGCCCGTAGATAGTAAAGGCGTTCCTTCTCGGGGAATTTTGGGGCCTTTTTAGTGACTGAGTGCGATAATTCATCATCCCACAAAAAAACATGCAATTCGCCCAGGCGCGCTGCCTCCTGCAGGAAACGCGCGTGCTGCGAGCGGATGTCATCAAAGTCCCCCGAAACGACTACAGTGTCTGTCGTAACTGTCACGTTTTCTTGACCCTAACCTTCATGCGGAATGAACCAGGAACAGGTTCGCGCGAAGCCACATACAGGTATCCGCCTCCACAGCCCGAAAACATTGCGCCGGGATAATTAGACTGATAGTACCCTAAAAGAGCCAGCAGGTCTATTTTCAAAGTGGGATGCTCAACTACGTCAGGCAAAATAGTGTGCCAGCAGAGCATACACTCATTCATTGCAGCACCCAAACCTTTGAGATCCTTATTTATAATAGCATTGAAACAATCTTTGCCTGATTGCCCAAGGCGGGCGACCCATTCAGGTGCGAAGTTCTTTCGGCCAAGCGGATTGTATCCGTCCGGTCGTTGGCCTACCGGAACGATTTGTATTACGTCTCCCAGCCAGGATGCAATGTCGGGGTCGTTGTTGGACTCAATATGTGCAGGAAAGATACCTCCGTGAACGTTGAAATCATAATCCAGCCTGTTGATGCCCGTATATATAATGCCGATCATATCCTGTGAGCCTGAGGGTTCGGCTTTTCCCCTGTTCTCAACTTCGTAAAGCTGGCGGACCAGTTCCTCGGGCGGCTCATTAGGTAGTTGGTTATCCCACAACTGTAAAGCTATTTCACGGGTGCTGCCGCAGATGCCGGAGCGATCCATCCACCGAAACTGCGGCTCAACAGCCACAACCACCATCGAGCCAGGTGGTGATGGATTATGTTTAGAAACGTAAGGCTGGTCTATCCATCCTCCTGAGAGGGCGATTCTATAGGGCAGATTTCCAACCACATCTGTAATCTTCTTATATTTTTGCAAACTCATCCTTCTACCGTGCGTTTGCCTGCTTTTCTATCCTTATGCTGCTGCTCTATCCAGGTATACGTTTTTTTCAGCCCTTCTTCCAGCGGCGTATTGGGTTCCCAGCCGAGCACCTGCTTGATAAAGGTGTTATCACTGTTACGCCCTGCGACGCCTTTCGGAGCATCAAGGTCATATTCTCGGTTCAGCTTGACTCCACCGATTGTTTCAATCAGGGAGACCAAATCATTGATTGAAATCAGATGACTTGTACCGAGGTTTATGGGAGTGGCAATCAGCTTGTCACAGTGCATAATCATATCAATACCATCGATACAATCATCTATGTACATAAAACTGCGTGTTTGTTTGCCATCGCCCCAGATGACGATTTTGTCCGAGCCGGTATCTTTGGCTTCAATGACTTTGCGGCAGATGGCTGCTGGTGCCTTTTCTCGGCCTCCATCCCACGTGCCCCATGGCCCATAGACGTTGTGGAATCTGGCTGTGAATGTCTTTAAGCCGCGTTCGGCCCAATATTCCTGGCAAAACATTTCGGACATAAGTTTTTCCCAGCCATATCCTCGCTCAGCCATAGCGGGGTACGCATCCGATTCTTTGAGCGCACGGACATTTGGTTCCTTTTGGAGTTCAACGTTATACGCACAAGCCGAAGAAGCGAAGAAATATCGCTGAGCCCCAGTTCGATACGCGGATTCAATCATGTGGGTATTGATCAGAATGCTGCGAAGACACTCGACGCGGAATCGCTCAATAAAGCCCATGCCACCCATATCGGCTGCAAGATTATAAACCTCGACTGCACCTTCACAGGCTCGTCTGCAATTTTCTTCGAAGCTTAGGTCCATACACAAGGATTCTACCCCCGGAACATGTTGATACCACTGGTAGAGTGGCTTTTTGTCCACCGCTCTTATTCGGGTAAAACCCTGCTCATGAAAATATCGTGCAAGCGCACCGGCGATAAATCCCCCGGCACCGGTAATCACGATTAAATCACCTTTTTTCAATGCTGATTTTGCCTTAGGGTTGTCTTCTGGTTTCATGAGCTGTCCTTTCTCAATGATTAAAAAGCATGACAGTCAAGCAACGCTTTTAGAGTTTCTTGAAGCCAAGTATTGAGAAAATCAGAATTTTACATCGACAGATAACCGGCTGTCAATAAACAATTGGCCCATTTTAGCATGTAACTCAGTCAATAACAGCTTTTTTTGAGTTGACTTGGCGGTGAATCTCGCTAAACTAATTATCCTTAAAATTGAAGTGAGCAAAGAAACCTTTAAGGAGATGATTGTTGGCTTATAATTGTGTTGTTCTGGCCAAACAGGTTCCTGATACCAAAAGGATAACAGGCAGGGTTATGAATGATGACGGCACTGTAAACCGTTCTGCCTTGCCGGCTGTTTTCAACCCGGAGGACCTCAATGCCCTTGAATTGGCTCTGCAGATAAAGGACAAATTCGGCGGCCGAATAACAGTTATATCGATGGGCCCACCGGCAGCGGCTGCAATCCTTCGCGACTCACTTTTCCGCGGAGCCGATGATACCATCCTAATAAGCGACCTAGGCTGTGCCGCAAGCGATACCTTGGCAACCAGTTACATCCTGAGCTGTGCGATAAAAAAACTTGACTATGATATAGTTCTTTGCGGCAGGCAGGCAATTGACGGTGATACCGCACAGGTCGGCCCACAATTGGCGGAGAAGCTTGGCATTACGCAGATTACCTACGTCGAAGAGCTTACGGAGCTGAATGGTAAAACCATCACGGTGCGTCGAAATGTCGGAAACGGCTGGCAGCAGGTTAAAACAAACCTTCCTGTTCTGCTGACCGTTACCAGCGATGCGAATGAGCCAAGGGTTGCCGCAGCGAAAAAGATGATGAAGTATAAGAACGCACTTACTCCAATCGAAATTGAACAAAAAATTAGAAGCGAAAATCCACAAGTAGACGAAGCCAACATCAAAGAGCTTGTTGCGTACAAATGCAATGAGCTTAAACAGAAAGGCTTACTGATCCAGCGCTGGGACCTCAAGTTCATCGGTGCGGATATGACCTGGTGCGGCCTAAGCGGCTCGCCGACAAAAGTCCACCGAATTCAAAGCGTTGTCCTGGCCGCAAAGGAAAGCAAAGAAATCCAGTCGACGGATGAAGGAATTGCAGATATGATACACGAGTTGATTGAAGATAAGATAATAGCGTGAAGTAAAGTATGTCTCAAGAGATGTGAGATTTAAGATAAAAAGAGGTTCTCGGTATTCAAAGGCTTGATGCGTGTCCAGCCGTGCCGAAAGTAAATATCGCTTGTTGTTAGAAAGGAAAGTCAAATGAACATTTATGTGGGTAATTTGTCACAAGATGTGACAGAAGATGATTTGCGTCAGGCTTTTGAGGCTTTCGGCGAGGTCAGTTCCGTCAACATCATAAAAGACAAGTTTTCGGGTGAATCCAGAGGATTCGGATTTGTGGAAATGCCTGCCAAAGCTGAGGCTGAAACTGCTATCACCGACCTAAACGGCCAGGATATTAAAGGCCGAGCAGTCAATGTGAACGAAGCTCGTCCCAGACCACAGGGCCGTGGACCCGGTGGGGGTAGGTCCGGTGGAGGTAGGTCTGGTGGCGGACGCGGTGGTTTTGGTCGTGGCCGAGATGGTGGCCGAGATGGCGGACGCGGCGGACGTGATAGACGCCAATACTGAAAATCATGACTTGTAATAAAACTCTGAGGTTGGGATTTGCATGATTGACGTAAACAGAAAAGGTGAAGTTTGGGTTTTTGCCGAGCAGCATAACGGAAAATTAGAGGATACTCCTCTTGAGTTGATGAGTAAGGCCCGCCGACTGGCGGATACGCTGGATGTGAAATTGGCAGCCATTCTTTTGAGCAGCAACGTCAAAGACCTCCATACAAAATTAATTCAATTTGGGGCTGATAAGGTATATGTAATCAAACACCCTCTGTTGCAATCCTACCAGACAAACAGCTACGCAAAGGTGATGCTTGAATTAATCCATAAGTACGAGCCGCAGATAGTGCTGTATGGAGCGACCGTCACCGGCAGAGATTTAGCTCCACGAATCGCAAGTGCCGCAAAAGCGGGCCTTACCGCCGACTGCACCGATTTACAAATCGGTGACCACAAAACCGTTAAGGACAAAAAACTTCACAAGAACCTTCTGTTCCAGATAAGGCCGGCATTCGGCGGAAACATCATTGCCACCATCATAAATCTCAACCGCTGGCCTCAAATGGCCACCGTCCGCGAAGGCGTTATGCCGATGCCGGAGCCGGACGTGACATGTCAGGGTGAGATTATTACAGAGAATGTAGAGCTCTCGCAGGAAGATTTACCTCTGGAAATTCTGGCCGAGCACAAACGTCCAAAGAAAGTGGACCTCAAAGCAGCAAGGGTAATCGTTGCCGGTGGAGCGGGCGTGGGCAGCAGGGATAATTTCAAGCTTATCTGGGATTTGGCTAACTGTCTGGGTGCGGCACCGGCTGCCTCCCGAGCGGCAGCTGATTTAGGCTTTATCGACCGTGACCATCAGGTCGGCCAGACCGGTACAACGGTTCGGCCCAGCTTATATATAGCTGTCGGAATCAGCGGCGCGATTCAGCATCAGGCGGGGATGAGCCAGAGTCAAAAAATTGTCGCCATCAACAGCGACCCCGAAGCACCAATCTTTCAGGTCGCGCATTACAAAATAATCGGCGACCTAAATGAGATCGTCCCCAAAATGATAAAAGCTATCAAGGAAAAAAGTATTAAGGAGGAAATGACGGTAAACCCCGTTAGAAGCCCTTTGCCCTTCTAACGGGGTAAAGGTTTGAGAACCGGATAGACCATGAGCAATTTCTTCAAAGACAACGATGACATACAGTTTTTATTAAAGCATATTGACCTGCGCAAAATAGCTGAGATTTGCGAAGAAAATTTTAGATTCGCAAGCGAATTTGACTATGCGCCGGCTGATGCCGATGAAATGATACAAAACTATCAACTGGTGCTGGACTCGCTTGGGCAATTAGCAGCGGAATTTATTGCCCCACGTGCAGAAGATGTGGACCGCCAGGGAAATATTCTCAATGAAGACGGCTCAGTGACACGTCCGAAGGGACTGCAGGAATCCCTTGAGAAGCTCGCACAGGCTGAGGTTATGGGTTTTACTTTACCGTATCGTTTTGGCGGCCTGAACTTTCCAAATCTTGTTTATTCGATGGCTATCGAGATCATCTCCCGTGCGGATGCTGCCCTGATGAATATTTTTGGCTTACAGGGAATCGCAGAGACGATTGACGCATACGCATCGGAAGAAATAAAGCAGAAATATCTGCCTGACTTCGCTGCAGGCAAGGTCACGGGCGCTATGGTATTGACTGAACCGGACGCCGGTTCTGATTTGCAGTCAGTCAGAGTTTCAGGCCATGATATGGAGGCAGAGCAGCCCGCCACTGTATATCAGGATGCGCAGGGCAACTGGTTCATTCGCGGCGTCAAGAGATTCATAACAAACGGTTGCGGCGAGATTCTGCTTGTACTTGCCCGTAGCGAACCAGAAATCTCTGATGGCCGGGGACTAAGCTTGTTTCTTGTCGAACGCGGCCCCTGGGTCAAGGTGCGCCGACTGGAAGAAAAGCTCGGCATCCACGGCAGCCCAA
>CAZVUF010000114.1:0-8503 GCA_964629355.1 uncultured Pirellulales bacterium
AACCAACGCTTGCCAGCTTTAATAAATTTTGATAGCCGACATTGTTTTCTGCTAATAGTATCAGATGATACGCTGCATCAGCGATTGTGGTCTTTGTCCTATCGAACCTGCTGGCCGGTGCAATATATGCCTCGATACCAATAATCGGCTTAATATGGGCTGCCTGCGCTTTTGTATAGAACTCGATGGCACCGAAAAGATTACCATGGTCGGTGACGGCTACAGAATCCATTCCAAGTTTCTTACAACGTTTTAGCAGCTCATCGCAGACTATAGCGCCATCAAGCAGTGAATATTGGCTGTGTAGATGAAGATGCGTGAATTTTTTGCCTGACATGAGTATATAAGTCCTTTATACAGAATAAGTTATAACGCGTTGTCAAATTGAAGCCGATGTCAGTATGATACGCCTGCGGGCTGTTCTTGTCAATTAAAATGGCCGAATTTCAGGTAATAGTCGGCAAAGTCTACACAGTTGCAAATAATATTTGTATGTAAGAACCTGCGTTTTCTACTTGAGCACGTCAACAGGAATGGTTTTGTTGTTTTTCTTGATTTGGGTCTGAGAAAATGATATAATCCATTAAATAATCCGCGGAATTATCGGAGTGATGCAACTGGAATAAGTCCATGCTTTATGGTATGGATTTTTAATGGTTGTATTTTGTGCCGGGTGTATAGGCAACATTGCAGATAGGGCCTCCCGTTTATATAAAGAGAACGCAAAGAGTATCTATACCTGTGTGCTAAGAGCTTTTTCTTGCATGTTCATTGGAGAGTTCGGTGCGTCAACTTGTTGTTAGATAAGTATTTATGGTATATAATACAAACCCAGGCCAGTATAAGACTCTATGTAGGACATGGTCAAAAGAGGCAGGGAAAATCGGAAATTTAGAAGGCAGTAATGGACTTGTTTATAGGCGTAAGATTTATCTGTCTCCGGCAGAAAAAACGTTACATTTACTGCCGATAGTGGCACTTAACTATAGTCAAGATTTATACGTAAGTAATAAAAAACGGTAGTATATGAATCAACAATTGTGTCAGATCGAACCTACAATGGTTGGGCATGGTTCTGTACAAGATTCGGCGAGCTTACTTGATCCGGTTTTCAACCTGGTCATAAGGGCTCAGCGAGGTGATAAACAGAGCCTTGCTCAGTTGGCTCAGCAGGCAAGAGTTCGCCTGCGGACGTATGTTTATCGTCTTACTCAAAAGGAAGATTTGGCACAGGAAATTGTACAGGAGAGCTTATTGGAGATGTGCAAGGTATTAGGAAAATTAAGAAAAACCGACAGGTTTTGGCCGTGGCTCTACGGCATAGCGGTGAATAAACTACGGCATCATCAAAGAACCGAGCGGACACAACAAAAGATGGCGATCTCCAGTGTACGACATAGAGGCGCTTTTAAAGAACGGCAGAATGGGCTGGAGAAGCTTGTAAGTGAAGAATTGAAACAGATCGTCTCATCGGCGATGCAGAAGATCAAGACGCGGCACAAGGCTGTCTTGGTTATGCGATGTTATGATGGGATGAAGTATTCGGAGATCGCCGAATCTATGGGCTGTAGCGAGTTTAGCACGCGTATGCTTTTTATGCGTGCTAAAAAGTCTCTGCAAAAAGAGCTTTCGCGCAACGGCTTTGGTAAGGGCTCTTTGTTGGCAGCTCTTATATTGTTCGGAAAGATGACGGCTCCAAGTGAAGCCGCGGCTGCCCAGGTGACGGTAACGGCTGCTGCGACCAAAGTCGGCTTATTAGCAGGAATTGCCGGGCTGGCAACAACGAAAACAGCGATTGTATCTTTAACTGCAGCCGGTGCATTGACCGCCGGTACAATAGTTACAACATCATCTATTGTTCGTCATCCACCATCTCCGACTCAGTTCGACCAGATTTCAACGAGCTTAGTCGAGTCGAGCAGCAACGCCGAAGAGGAATACTGGTATTATTTCCCACAAGGCCCGGATGAACCAATGATGCTGCGAGCAAAGTCGGGTGCAGTCGGTGACAAAACATACTCACAGATACTGCAAAACGACCGCGCAAATTACTATTACCACGACGACAACGTCCATATTAATAACTACCGGTTGTGGGCCAAGAACCTTAGCGTACTGAAAATCCCCACGGACGACCCCAAATTAACTGACTTTCTGTGTCAAGTCGAGGGCAGCAAAAACACAATGAAGCATATATCGGCTCCAGGCAGGGGACTACTGGTTATCGCGGCACGCGGTGATAGCTCAAGCTTCGACTTAATCGGGGCCAATGGTAAACTTAATCAGGGACCATGGCTTATTCGTCATTACAATGTCCTGGATGAGGAGTACTTCCAGGGTGACTGGCCGGCCACAGCTAAGATTATTGATAACCGCGATGTTATGCACAAACGCGGCTGGACCTATTTTCGAGTTACAGGTCAGTTGAAAGGCCAGGATGTTATCGGTACGGGAAGGATTCCATTTGTCTATCTCACAAGCAGAAAGTACAGCCCTTGGCTGAAACTGCAGGTAGGATCTACGACGATAGTTGACACATATAAAGAAGCCTATATCCAACAGACGGAGCGTGATAAACTTGAGACATACAAGGGTGGCAGTTTCTTCAAGGGACTGGCTCGGCCCTGGATGGGAATGCACACAGTCGATATAGTGCGTCGAGACGCAGCCGAACAGCGTATTTGGTTTGAGACGAGGTACACCTCGGGTCCGTCGAAGGTGGAATTCGCGGAGGTGGAACTATTTGGTAAAAAAGGTGACAAAATCACTTGCAAGATCGATATGGAAAAAGATGTTATTGACGAAATCACTTTTTCTACCGATCAGGGCAATATTGGGAATTTGAAGTTCTCATATCTTCAGTCCGTTGACGGAGTTGGTGATGAGTTTGTCCCTCCAACCGGTTCAAGACAGTCCGCTATAGGCGGATATCCCAAAAAAAGCCAGGGTCTATTGTGGCTTGTGCAATTGGTCGAGGGTTCACCTGAGTAGAGAGAGGCAGAAATCAGATGCCAAAAGTTTTATTCTCTGCCGTCTGTTTTCTGTTGTCTGTCATCTAATCCATCAGAGGCGATGTAAATGAGATTTTATGGCACTGGTCACAACGAAGCGGAGCGAAGCGGGACAGGTTGTTTATGGATTACAGTTGCAATTTTGATTGGCGCAGCAGTTTGCCTGTCTCCATGTCGGGTGCTGGCTGATTGGAGCTATGAATACCGAGACGATTTCAGAGGTGGCAAGGCTGAGCAAGACAGTTACCTTCATTCCATTTTTTGGCCCCAGGGGGCTTTTCCTCCACAGGAACCATATCTGTACTATCTTGATACGGGACAGCAACGAGAGTTAGCGCTTGGAGACTACCATGGCCAGCCGGCCCATCTGGGTTATTGTTTCCCGCTCAGATCTGTACAGCCCAGTCTGACGGTCAGAGGGTACTTGCAGGTTGACGTGCGTTTTACATATAGTGCCGATGTATTTCCGTCTCTGTCGGGCTACTTACGGTACTCGCTATCGAGCGATGGTGTCACCTGGTCGAATCCAAGAGAGCTCGGAGAGGGAAGTCACGACATTGCGCTCGAGTCAGTCAGTGGAACCTGTTACATTATTTTCTATGGGACCGAGGTGCTGATCGATAATCTTTATGTGCGTTTGTACTCGTTTCCTGCAATGATTCACGTGCCGTCGGAATTTTCCACAATACAGGGAGCGATTGATTCCGCTTCTTACGGTGACATCATAGAGGTAGCTCCCGGTACTTACAGGGGTGATGGTAACAGGGACATCGATTTCCGGGGAAAAGCAATAACCATACGCAGCTCGGCAGGGCCGGACCAAACGATAATCGACTGTGAGGGACAGAACCATAGAGGCTTTTACTTCCATCGAGCGGAAGGAGCAAGCTCTGTTCTGCGCGGCTTCACAATCACGGGGGCTCATCTAACGGGCTCTGAGGTCGGCGGAGGCATATATTGCGAATCCAGCAGTCCAACCATAGTTGATTGTGTGATAAAACAGTGTACAGCGGCTCTTGGGGGGGGCATCGGTTTTTCTGGTGGTGCGCCGACAATTATCGATTGTACGATCGAGGATTGTTTAGCCGATTCCGACGACTCAGGGGCCGAATCCGGCGGAAATGGTGCCGGTATCGGTTTGATGAAAGGCTCCGACGCTATGATAGTCAATTGTACTATCAGAAATAACATCAACTCTTCACAGGCAGGTTGCGGAGCAGGCGTGTATTGTTGGCAAAGCAAAGTGTGGTTGTCAAATAGCGACATTTCTTTTAATCGAACTATGGCTGACTCCAGTGGCGGTGGCATCTTCTGTGGAGGCTCCTCTTCACGGCTAACCTTGGAGCGCTGCATTGTATCGAATAATACTGCCGGCAGCGGCGGCGGCGTCTTTGTCGGCCCCCCAGCCAACGCCCGGCAGGACAACACCAGAGAATACGTGCGGATAACAAACTGCACCATCGCCGACAACAGTCTTACAGGAACTCTGTCAGCGTCTTCCGGCGGTGGGATTCACTCGGTCAGCAGCGATATTGTGATAAGGAGCAGTATTGTGTGGTATAATGACGGCACCGATGTATTGTTGCTTAATCCGACCTCGAACAATCCTATTCTCTATTCAAATACCGGGCAGGATTATTCGGGATTAGGTAACATGAGCTTACCTCCTCTGTTTGCTTCGGCAACGGATTCTGACTATCACCTGCAGTCGGTCACCGGCCGATATGATCCGCGTTACAGTACATGGGTTTCGGATAGCTCTCATAGCCCTTGTATCGATGCCGGCGACCCCCAGGATTCTGTTGGTTCTGAGCCTTACCCAAACGGCAGGCGTATCAATATGGGAGCTTATGGAGGTACCCGTGAGGCGAGCAAGGGTATTGGTCCTCTGATATTTCACGTTGACCGCTCGAGCGGTAGTGATTTTAACTCCGGCACCAGCAGGAGCGACGCATTTGCAACCATCCAAAGAGCGGTGGATGAAACTATCAGCGGAGATACTATCGTAGTCTGGCCGGGTACTTACCGGGAAGAAGTAACCTTCAATCGTAAAGCAGTGACGCTGCAGAGCGCAGATGATGCAGCTATGATTACAGCTCCAAATGGTTATGCATTTTCCTTCTATGGAGCCGAGAGCTCGATGAGCGTGTTACGCAATTTCGTCATTACCGGCTGTGGCGACGGAGGTATCTTCTGTTTCGGTGCCTCGCCTAAGTTGACCAATTTAACTATAGCTGATAACCAATATGGGATTGTAGCTTACGATGGAGCAGACCCCGTTATAACAAACTGTATCCTTTGGAACAACGAAAACGGTGACTTGTTCCAGTGCCGTGCTCACTATAGCTGCATCGAGGTTGCCACAGGTGTAAATGCCATTGGCAGAGATAACGGCAACATAAGCACAGACCCCTTGTTTGCCGACCCTGTTAATGGTGATTACCATCTACAGTCTCGGTATGGCAGATTCTTACCTGGAGAAAATGTATGGGTGACGGACTCCTTATCAAGTCCTTGTATTGACGCCGGCGATCCAAGTGTGTATCCGGGACGCGAGCGGATGCCCCACGGGGGCAGGGTGAACATCGGTGCTTATGGCGGAACACCGTTTGCAAGTCTGAGCGCGTCAATTTGGTGGGATGTCAACAGAGCAAGTCGATGAAACGTAAGTTCCTGGTATTTCCATCTCTCAATGCTTTTTATTTTATCTTCCTATACTCCTATACGAACTACGTTATGTAACACAAGCCAAGTCACAAGATTTTCTACCCACGGTTGCTGATTTATTCACTACTTCTTAGTAATCGTGGCTCCTTGTCGAAAGAATGACAGTATTATTAGAAATCCTTATTTTTTGTATTTTCAAGACAAATAGATTGTAAATGCCTATAGTAGAGAGCTTAATCTGCAGCGACAGACCGGCCAACATATCAGGCTGGAAAATAAACAAATTTTCTTGACATATATGTTATTGACGGATAGATTATCCAAGAATTTGTGAATGTGAACTCAAGTACAAAATAAACGTAGAGCATATATGAGATTCCAGAGGATTCCAAATGAAACGGTGCGTCGACTTCCGATTTATTTGCGGGCACTCTTTTTTTCATCTGGACGGGGCTGGCAGAGAATATCCAGCCAGGATATAGCTGATTTCGTTGGCGTTAATTCCTGGCAAATAAGAAAAGATTTTTCCTACTTTGGTGATTTTGGTACACCAGGAGTAGGTTACGATATCGAAAAACTCGTAAATGAAATTAAGAAAATTCTAAAACTTGACGTTGTTCAAAGAGCGGCTTTGGTTGGAGTGGGTAATTTGGGCTCGGCAGTTTTGGCTTACCCAGGTTTCAAAATGTATGGCTTTGACATCGCTGCTGCTTTTGATAATAGTCCCAAGAAAATTGGCAGAAAAATAAATAATATAGCAATCGAGAGCGTTTCGAGGGTCCCGACCTTAAAAAAAAGAGGAATCCATCTTGCGATTATAGCTGTTCCACGAGATGCAGCCCAGCCAACCGCTGAGGTGCTGGTTAAATCAGGAGTGAAAGGTATCTTGAATTTTTCTCCATGCTACATTACGGTTCCAAAGAAAATCAAGGTAATAACTATTGATATTGCGATGGACCTGGCACGTTTACCCTATTATATACCGGCAGGTTAATAGAATTTAGAATTGAGAGTTGAGAATTTAGAATTTTTAATTTAGAATTTTACATTCTAAATTTAGAGAGTGATAAAAATGGAACCAGTCTTTATAAGTAAATTAAAGCCGTTTGTAGATGCCATTGCCAAAGAGATGGACCTTTATGTCCCCAAAAAGGCAGGACAGCATTATGTATTTAGTAAGTATGACTCTTCCGCTAAGACCCCAGTGGAATTTAATAATATCCGTGCTTGTACTCCGGTGAAGGAGTTTTTGTTTCCACTGCGCGAACTGGCTGCGGTTTTTCCTGAACCTGTTGAGCCTGAGGACATAAAACCATTCGCCGTATTTGGTCTTAAAGAATGTGATTTGCGATCAATTGAAATCCTGGATAAGGTTTTCACAGAAGAGGATTTTGAAGACCCGTTTTACATTGCCAGACGAGAAAAGATGTTTATAATTTCGTCTGATTGCTTTGATCCCGGTGAAAGCTGCTTTTGTAACGTGATAGAGGGCAAAGCGTATCCGGTTTATGGCTTTGACTTGAATCTTACCCGGATTAATGACGGCTTTGTAATTGAGGTAGGCTCGCAGAAGGGCAGGGAATTTGTAGAAAAACATTCAGAGCTTTTTACAAAGGCAAGTAGCGACGCTTTAGCTGAGCGGGACAGAATCAGAGTCGAAACACTGGAACAGCTTGAGAAGAATAATGCCGAGCTGAAATTTGATACGCCAATTAGGGATATGATGAACGAGACTGAGACTTCTGATGTTTATGACATCGAGGCCACCACCTGTATTGAATGTCAGGCTTGCACACGTGTTTGTCCGACATGTCACTGCTTTTATCTCTATGACACCAAGCAACAGGATTACTTTGCCAAGATGAAAATGTGGGATAGCTGCATGAGAATGGCGTATGCTCAGGTAGCTGGTGGAGCGAATCCGCGCAAAGTGCTCGGGGACAGGCTCAGACATCGTCTTATGCATAAATTCGTGTATTTCTTGGATAGGTACGGTCTGCAGATGTGTATCGGCTGCGGCAGGTGCGTTGATGCGGAATCCGGTGGTGTAGATATAAGGGCTGTGTTGAAAAAACTGAATGCAGAATTTAGGAATGCAAAAGTTAAGACACGAAGTGGTGGTAGCTAAATGAAACCAACTTTATATCAACCAATAAATAGCGAAATCGTTGATATCATAGATGAGTCGCCAACGATAAAAAGCTATGTTGTCGTGACCGAACAGCCATTCAGGTTCGAGACGGGGCAGTTCGTGGAGCTGACTTTACCGGGCGAAGGTGAAGGACCTTTTACACCTTCGTCATCGCCGGCTGACACCGAGAAGATGGAAATCAGCATTATGAAAGCCGGGCGGGTGACAGATTTGCTGCACAAATGCAAAAAGGGACAGAAGGTCGGTATTCGCGGGCCTTATGGACACGGCTATCCGGTTGAGAATTTTGTCGGCAAAGAAGTGTATATTGTTAGCGGCGGTGTGGGTTTAGCACCGATTCGGTCGTTATTTTTAACTTTGATAGACAGAATAAGAGATTTCAAATCTGTGGTTTGTCGCTATGGAGCCAGGACACCTGAAGACTTTATCTATAAAAAAGCACTTTTCGGTCCCTGGCAAAAGATTGACGGCGTTGATATGAAATTAACCGTCGATAAAGCAAACGGCCAATGGACCGGCAACGTCGGCGTGGTAACCACAATCCTCAAGCCGGATGATGTGGACATTAAAAATGCCGTCGCGGTCGTTTGTGGTCCGCCGATAATGATGAAGTTTGCCACATTGAAATTATTGGAGTTTGGATTCGCGGATAAAGATATTTATCTTTCGATGG
>CAZVUF010000115.1:0-8502 GCA_964629355.1 uncultured Pirellulales bacterium
ATGCCTTTATGCAACGGGTCATTTCTCAATCACCGGGAGAAACCGAGTTCCACCAAGCTGTTCACGAGGTGGCCAAATCGGTGATGTCGATTGTGCAGGCGAACAAGGCTTACCGCGAGGCGAAGGTTCTGGATCGGCTGGTAGTGCCTGACAGCATTATTATGTTCCGTGTTGTTTGGGTAGACGATAACGGTGAAGTCCAGGTCAATCGCGGGTATCGGGTCAGGATGAACGGCATGATTGGCCCATATAAGGGTGGGCTGCGGTTTCATCCATCGGTCAATCTGGGTGTGCTAAAATTCCTGGCCTTCGAGCAGGTTTTTAAGAATAGCCTGACCACCCTGCCTCTGGGCGGCGCAAAAGGTGGTTCGGACTTCAATCCAAAAGGGCGAAGTGACGGAGAAATCATGCGTTTTTGCCAGGCCTTTATGAATGAGCTTTTTCACTACATTGGTCCTGATGTTGATGTTCCAGCAGGGGACATTGGTGTTGGCGAACGCGAAATTGGTTACTTGTACGGCCAGTACCGTAAATTAAGCGGGTGCTTCCATGGCTCGATAACCGGTAAAAGCACCAACTGGGGAGGCTCCAAATTGCGGCCTGAAGCGACTGGATACGGAGCCGTTTACTTCGCAAATGATATGTTGGCGACCCGCGATGAAAGTGTCGAAGGAAAAACCGCAACGGTGTCCGGCTCAGGTAACGTGGCCCAGTTCACGGTCGAAAAGCTCAATGCCTTAGGGGCAAAAGCAATCACACTTTCTGATTCAGACGGTACAATCGTGGA
Source organism: uncultured Pirellulales bacterium (assembly GCA_964629355.1). Lineage (GTDB taxonomy): Bacteria > Planctomycetota > Phycisphaerae > Sedimentisphaerales > Anaerobacaceae > CAZVUF01. The sequence continues at coordinate 788 of CAZVUF010000115.1, forward strand.
TAACGACGGCATCAATAATGAAAAGCTTGCCTGGGTAAAGCAGCTCAAAAATGGCCGTCGTGGTCGAATCAAAGAATATGCAGAGCACTTCAAAGGCAGCACATATCTGCCGGGAAAGCGTCCCTGGGGCGTGCCGTGCGACCTTGCCTTTCCGAGCGCTACTCAGAATGAGATTGACGAAGACGATGCAAAACAATTAGTCAGTAACGGCTGTTACTGTGTATGCGAAGGAGCTAATATGCCGACAACACCACAGGCAGTTGAAGTGTTTTTGAATGCGCGAATCCTCTATGGCCCAGGTAAAGCAGCTAATGCAGGTGGTGTAGCCGTGTCCGGATTGGAAATGAACCAGAACGCCGGCTGTATGCGGCGCTCACGCGAAGAGGTAGATAACCAGCTTCGAGGCATTATGCACTCCATCCATGAAAACTGTGTAAAATACGGCAGAGAGGATGACTCTTTCATTGACTATGTTCGTGGCGCCAATATCGCTGGTTTCATTAAGGTTGCTGACGCTATGATACAACAAGGCATCGTCTAAAGAGAGCTAACAATAGACGAAAATATACTCTCTCAGGCATATCGTCCATATTTAGCCATCGCTGTCACGGCAGCGTCTTCTCCATTCAAATTTCCCAAGATTTATGTTGTAATGTCATCGTAATTTTGTAATATTCACAAACCTACAGATAAGCTCTGTGTTGTTTTCTGAAAGGGTAGTGAAAATGCCGGCAAAAGTGAATCCTGAGAAGTGCACCGGCTGTGAAACCTGCATTGAAGAATGCCCCAGCGAGGCTATTAGCATGGTGGACAACAAGGCAAATGTTGATGTTGGTAGCTGCATCGATTGCGGTGTTTGTGTGGAAGCTTGTCCTGAGGAGGCAATCAGTATGGAGTAAGAAAACAGGTGCAAAAATAAAAATTCAAAATTGTGGAATTGCCGCTCTGCGGCAATGACTTCCTTGTTTTTTATATTTACATTTTAATATTTAATTTTTCGTTGGCCCCATCGTCTAGGCAGGTCTAGGACACCGGGTTTTCAACCCGGCAACAGGGGTTCGAATCCCCTTGGGGCTATTTAATCAGAATTAAAACGCGAGTTTAACCGTCGCTGGCACAGCGATACAAAAAATAAATTACAAGACAAAATACTTGTGTTTTAAGTTTCAACCTGCGATCAGACATTCAAGCCGGAGACAACCGTTTCGAAAACCATCGTACTTTCAACGACTCCTTGGATGCTACAAGTGTACTTTCTCCGCTTGAACTTTGTGATGTGACCGAGAAGATATAATCTGGTTCCCGGTTCAACAGGAACACGAAATTTGGCGGAATCGATGCTGGCAAAGCCGATAAAGCCTTCAACACCATAAACTTGTTTTACAAAGAAACTGGAAAGCTGAGCTGCAGCCTCGACCATAATTACAGCAGGCATCAACGGCCGGTCTGGTATATGGCCACGGACCCAGAATTCATTTTCTGTTACGTCCTTATAGCCCAGAACCAGAAATTTTTCCTTATCGTACCACAGAACACCATCAAGCTGCTGCATCTCAAAGCGTTGCGGATTCTTTTTGCAAATTGCTTCCTTGTCGAAGAGAGGTTTGCTTATCAAGTCTATTTGAGATAAATCGAATAACAGCGGCGGAGGCATTACCGACCTCGAAATAGCTACATATTACACGCACTAAAAAAACTTACTACCTGCCCATCCTGACAGATAATAAGCCGGTTGTAGCCAGACGGGAATATGTATGACAGAAGCTGCTTCTATGATTACCTACAATCGCCGATTTATGGGACAGATCTTATCTCAAGAACGCGATTGCGAACACTTTGGGCAGCCTGCTTGATTTTCTGCATTTGCTTGCGAACACGTGTGCCCGCTGCTTTGTTTCCACCTTGAGCTTTGTCAATATCGGCTTCAATTTCAGTCACTAAAGTTTTCAGATCTTCGTACTCTTGCATTCAAATAAACCTCCACATTGGCGTTAAAAACGCAAAGAATTTATCTGCCTTTCACGGATTTGTCAAAGAAAAATGCTTTTTTTTGCAAAAAAACAATATTTACTTCGATTGTCAAGAGGCAAGTTTTTTGGTTAACTCTGCGATTCTTTGTCCACGACGCGCACATTGTTGTTTGACTCTTTCATCTGGCTTACCGATGGAAACAGGGCCGTAGTGGTCGCCCTGTGGGTCACCCTGGACGATCATGCCGGCAATAAGCATGGATTCTATTATACCCATAATTGTGGTTTCATTGCCGCCACCGATATTTGCCGCACTGGAAAACGCACTACCTACTTTACCGTTTAGTTGGCTGTGCCTGCTTACCAGGTCATCTATTAGTGCTTTTATCGGACTTGCCATATGGCCGTAGTATGTAGGCGAACCGATAACAATCGCGTCGTATCCGGGCAGATCATCGGCTCTAACCTTCTCGACCGATTTGCATTCTGTTTTCAGACCTGCATCATTCATGGCCTTGGCTATTATCTCGGCCATCTCTTTGGTATTGCCGCTCCTTGAATAATAAACAACTATTCCTTTTGCCATTTTATGTCCTTTCTTTTTTATTGCGGTAAAAAAAACCACAATATAAGCAACCTGTCGCCGGAGCAGCGACGGATGAAACTATCACCGCAGATACGCAAGCTTTTCAGGCAGAGGGACGTTGTTGCCTAAGCTGTCTTCACCATAGCCGGCTTCCGCGAGGAGTTGAATATCAGCTAAAACACGCTTGTCACCAATAAATGTCACTTTCAGGTCGGTGCAAATATCTATTTTGCCCAAAACTAAAAGTTGAGCTACCTTATCTATGACCTTTTCAAGCAATGTTCCTTCGGTTCGTACAGGTACATCCGAGATTTGAAAGGGTTGTTCGTACACAATCAGCTTACTTTGCTCCGCAAGTGTTGAAATAACATCACGAATAACAATTTTAAAATCCTTTCCGGTTGCCCATTGGGGGACGAGTTTTAACCGGACAATTTCAGCAGCTAAAAACTTGCGTTTTCGAGCATTTATCTTTTCATTGACTCGGAACAACTCCAGAGATGAGCCAGCATCATAAGGCTCGCCATCCAATTGCATGCGGACTTCACTGCCATAATGCAGGACAAGTTTTGAAATCAAGGTTGCTGGTCTGACATGAAAACCACGATATGGCGGGACACCAACTTCGATCAGGCCGATTTCGATATATCGTTTTAGCATCTGCCGGCATAGATTTTCAGCACACTCAATATAAAGGCTGATGTACGTGATGGAGTAGTTCATTAGTACTGCTAACAACTCGTCCGGTCTGACTAGAGGTTCCTGCAGCCCCATTTCTCCACAGGCTTGTTTATTGACATGCCGTTCATAGTAATGAGCAAACAACGTAGCGGTTCTTAAAAGGTGAAAGACCACGCTTATATGGCCTCTTAGGACAAGCAAATCTGCATCCTGTTGTTCAGCTTCGGCACCTGCGACGTATGTATCATATTGTGATTGCAGGTTATGGAAACGAAGCTCCAGCGCTCGTAGGCTTTCCTCGGTAATAGAGTTTTCGACATAAGAAAAGTATTCTTGCTTTTTTGCTCCGCTGGCGGCACGGACATCCTTACTCCCAGCGGCGAGATTTAAAAAAGCGGTAGCAAGCATAGTTACCATTTCAGAGACAGTCTCAACCCTGCGGGCCTTACAGTCACGCACGAGGCGTCCTGCAGGCAACTCTTCTGAGTAGAATTGCTCGGTATCGGTCTCTGAGGGAATAGGCAGTTTAAGCTTTGAAGCCGTAATGAGCAGTTGCTTTGCTGTCTTTGTTAAGATGTCACCGGTGAAGTCAAGGATTTGTTGGGTGGCCTTTACAAAGTCCCCTTCGACCGGCACAAGTCGGTAGGCCGGTTGTGCATGCCTGATATGAAGCAGCTCATAACTTACGTCGGAAAAAAGTTTAATCGCAGCCATAAGGTATCTGAATGGACACCACTTGCAATTGTTACGCGCGTCATAAGTATCAAGTAGTTCTTCAACCTGCATAGATTGTGAAAAAAATTCCCCTAAGAACGAGCGTATAAGAAATTCGCTGTTTGAGGTGCAGCGAGACAAGTAGCTTGCAAGGCCGATGAGCCTCTTCGCTCGTTTTGCGATTAGTTCATGAAAATCATCCTCTGGAATGTTGCCCAGACTCATAGAATCCACTGTAACTATTTTTAATAAAGCTGATGATATAATTTAACGAACATCTATTTTCTTCAGACTCTTAAAACTCTTCAGTCTCTTTGTTCTTTAAGGGGTTTATTTCTATCGTAAAGTCTTTAGGAATGTCAAACTTAAATACTTTTGTATCTATTTTTTTATTAACAACTGGCTTGAGAAACTTTATATCGTAGATATCCTCTTCTGTTGTAACGGCTATTATTTTGGCCGGCAGGTCTAACTTCTTATCTATCCAGAAATCGATAACGGTGTAATCATCTTTATATATGGAATCCGGCTTAACTTTAAGACGCAAATGAAAAAACGCCTGGGTTTCGTCCTTTTCCTGTCCTTCGACCCGGTTCGACTCGACTGAGCTCGTCGAAGTCTGACTGGATTGAACCAAGTTTATTTCGAACTGCTTTTTTAAGTCCTCGATTTTGCTAAAACCTATTATCGGTAGTTCCCGGCTGGCCAGTTCGAAAGGGTCCGCTGGCTTATTTGGCTCGGTCAATTGACGACGTTCAGCTTTTTTGATTTGATAGTCAAGACGTGTGAGCCAGATACCGTCGAAGATAAAGTGCTCTGCGTACTTTCGTTCTTTTTCATCATCTTGTTTGAGTGTCTGGAAATTTACCCTCAGCATCGATCTCCCATTGGATCTTTGATAATATAAAACACCTTTTCTGAGAGTCTCCGATTCGAGCAGAGGCTGTTTGAATCGATACTCAAGCTCTGTTTGGTAGGATGTCAATTGTGTGGTTTTTTGTTTTAATTTTGTTAAAATTGCCTCAACCGAATTAACGTCCTTTTCCTCGGACCGGCTGCCTGCTAAACTTTCCACACACGTGTTTCCCTGCAAGGAACAAGCCCTTGCCGACAACAACAGAAGAATTATCGTGACTATATTCTTATTCATTTTCACTGGCTTTTTCCCAAATCGCTTGGTTACCGCTAAATATTTCGTTTCATGGTAGTTTTTTCTATGTTTAATAATTTTAACACTTCGTCAATATTTTCAAGACGAAAATCCGCATATCGGACAAATTCATCGGCTCTTTTGTGATTAGCTAATAGCACCGAAATTGCTCCTGCGGCCTTTGCGGACAGCACATCAAACAAATAATCGCCCACAACGAGGGTTTCCTCCGGCTTAACGCCGAATTGCCGGCATATTTGCAATACGCCGAAGGCATCGGGTTTGACCGGTCCATCTTCTCTATCTACGATAGCGTCAAATTTCAGATTGTGCTTTTGTGCAATTGCCAAGGCGTTGCATCGTCTGTTACGCGTCAAAATACCGATACTAATGCCTGCTTCGCGAATCGCATCGAGCGTTTGCTTGGCACCGGGATTGAGATTAGATTCTGTAACTGCCTTCTCCTCGTGAAAATGTAAAATATTTTCAGCTTGTTGGCGCTGCTCAGGACTCATTTTCTCCATAGACTCAAGAACAGGGCCGGAATCTTTAGCTAAACCCATCTCCTCACGAATGACATCAAAGTCAAAAAAGGGCTGCGTTATCGTCCCATCCAAATCAAATATTACAGCTTTAATTGACATATCCTCACTAAATTCAAAAATAAAAAATAAAAATTGTGGAATCCAGCGATTGAAGATTTCAGGTGTTGGATGAATTCCACATTTTGCCTTTTAATTTCAACGCGTGTTTATTTTGCCTTTTTTCGCAGCAATTCAATAAAATATCGGCCCGCTTGACCAAAAATCTTTCCTTTACGAACCATAATTCCTGTAGGCCTGGTAAAATTTTCGTTGGAAAATGGTATCGCCTTTATTGTTCCGCTTTCAATTTCCTGATGTATTGCAGTGCGTGGTAATATGCTAATCCCTGAATTTATTTCCACTGCTCGTTTTACGGTCTCAATATTATCGAATTCCATCATTGGTCGGACAATGACATTATAACGCCCTAAAATATTGTCTATCCACACACGCGTAGGAACATTTTTCTCAAAAGCAATAAATCTCTCAAACTGTAACTTGTGAATATCGACCGATGATTCATTAGCCAAAGGGTGTTTTGGGCTGCAAACTAAAACGAGTGGTTCATTCTCAAAATCATATAAGTCCAGCCTTTTGTCTCTTTTGGGCACAGCTACCAGGCCGATGTCAATATCGCCGCTCAGAACTAACTCGTAGATTTTCTCAGCGCTGAGGTATTCTACATGAACATGGATGTTAGGATAGCTAACCATGAATGTTTTGACGTAATCCGGCAAAGTATGCATACCAATGCTGAAAATCGCAGCTACATTTATTCTATCGCCTACCGAGGATTTCAAGGCATTCAATTCACTTTTTAAGTGTTCATATCGTTCAAGAATATCCTTGGATGCCTGGTATAATAACTGGCCTTCTTTGGTTAGTTCGATAGGCCTTTTCTTTCTGTCCAGCAGTTGACATTTGAGAGTAAGTTCCATTTGCGCAAGCTGTTGCGAGATTGCTGATTGGCTTAGTAGATGTTTCTCGGCAGTATGTGAGAAACTGCGCAGTTCGACCAAATCGCAAAATATTTTAAAGGTTTCTATGTGCATTATAAGTTATCCTAATAACGCATATCAAGATATTAATCTTGTCCTAATCGTGTTACAGTTTATACTATTAGCGTTATTGCCTATGTTATTAGTAGTGTTAATAAGATACAAGCAAAAAGTTTAAGATTTTAAGGAGCGCAAGATGAATTTACAGCAACCCAATTCAAATGAAGTCACACAGACTGCAAACCGTTCCAGAAGTGTTTCGCCCGTTTCGGGTATCTGCACACGATGTATTGATGGCTGCCGGGGGAATTGTGAGGTTTTTAAATCTTCCTTCCGCGGCCGTGAGGTGATTTATCCTGGGCCGTTTGGAACTCTTACAGCAGGCGGTGATAAAAACTATCCTATCGATTATTCACATCTGAATATTCAGGGCTACGCTATGGGTGCCGAAGGCTTACCAAGCGGCCAAGTCGGCAATCCAGACAACACTCTGTTTCCGATGGTTAATACTGAAACGGAGTATGGTTGTGGGAGCAAGGTCAAGATGCGTATGCCTATTTTCACGGGTGCGCTGGGTTCCACCGATATTGCCCGAAAGAACTGGGAACACTTTGCAGCCGGCGCCGGTATTGCAGGTATCACTATAGTCTGTGGTGAAAATGTTTGCGGCATCGATCCCGAATTAGAGTTGGATTCAAAAGGTAAAATTAAAAAAGCTCCGAATATGGCTCAACGTGTTGAGCAATACCGCAAGTGGCACGAGGGCTATGGCGATATGATTGTTCAAATGAACGTCGAGGACACACGTCTGGGTGTAGCAGAGTATGTCATTAGGGAACTCGGCGTTGAAAGCATCGAGCTTAAATGGGGACAGGGCGCAAAATGTATCGGCGGCGAAATTCAGGTCGATTCACTCGAACGTGCCCTTGAACTGCAGAAAAGAGGCTACTTAGTTACACCCGACCCTTCTGTTGAGGCTCACCAGGCAGCTTTTAGAGATGGCGCTTTGAAACATTTTGAAAGGCACTCGCG